>NZ_JAVJTO010000044.1:0-156039 GCF_040220235.1 Coleofasciculus sp. B1-GNL1-01 | reverse complement strand
CACGGCTTTACCTTCTTAGACCCACCGTCTCGCCCTAGAGGGTATGTTAGGCATTAGCGGTTTTCCTTCTTTGCTAACTACCGGAACACGATTCATAGATATAAACCACTCGTGTAATGTTTACTTCTCTTCAGGCATTGATAGGGGTGTGTCCTGGATTTACCCAGTTCCTAAACCTACATTTAAGCTGAACTAGAGAAACGTTCAGCAGTGGTTATCCCCTACCAACTCATGCCCTATTCAAGACTTCCTGACAGGTTATCTCTGACAATCCCCGACTTCACGAAGTAAGGCGGGGTTCATGAAATCGCCCACGGCGTTTAGTTTAGGGTAATCTATATCCGGCTGAGTGTCCAAGACGCGATCGCTCCTTTTTTCTATCCCAGACTCCGCACTTCATAATGTAATACGTGACGATTACATCTTTTGGGTAGCTTGGCGAACATAAAAACTGAAAAATCTAAGTATTTATACGTAAAAAGTTCGCCAAGCTACCCAGTTTTTCCGTACTACTTGGCATACTACAAGTTGACGTGCGGAATGTGGGTTCTATTGCTTATGATTCGAGCAATGTCACCTAGAGGGGTGGAATGGGTTGTAGGTTGGGTTTCGACTTCGCTCAACCCAACGAAATCTAGGGCTGAAGTCCTTACTACGAACCCTACCTAATTTATCAATTTTAAAATAGTCAGTAAATCATCAAAGCTGAAGGGGTGACAAGCCGTCTAAAACCTTTTCAAATCGGGCTTTGAACAGACAATTAGTATCTCCAAAGATGAAGCCTTATTGACAGATGAAGACCACAGCCATGAGATATATTCAAGCGAAGCGTTGCGCAGGGGGTATGGGGGAGGCGCTCGTCCCCCATCGGGGGGTCTGGGGGGCTGGTCCCCCAGAAAAACTGCTATCTTTGACCCTATCTGTGACAAGAAGAAATGGGCTAAAAGCAGGATGGCTCAACACTTCCGCTAGCTTGTCACCCCCTGAGTCATCAAAGGCTCCCTAGAAATAGAGAGCCTTTCTGATTGTAGTGGCACGGCAGTGCCGTACCCCTACGAAATTACTATCCCTAAAGCGCCTTAGCCTTAGCCACGATATTATCCACCGTGTAACCAAACTTTTCTAAAGCAACGCCACCGGGAGCCGATGCGCCAAAGCGATCAATACTAATCGTGTCACCTTCAGCGCCAACATAGCGACACCAGCCAAAGCTAGACCCCGCTTCTACCGCTAACCGCTTGGTTACCGCTTTCGGTAATACGGATTCGCGATAGCTTTCATCCTGTTCCTCAAACAGTTCCCAGCTTGGCATAGAAACCACGCGGACTTTCTTACCTTCACCCCGGAGTTTTTCCGCTGCATCAACGCAGATGTGAACTTCCGAACCGGTGCCAATTAAGATGATGTCGGGTGTGCCATCGCTATCCGATAAGATGTAAGCCCCTTGAGCAACAGCATCAATCGAACTTCCCTCTAGGTTGGGTAGCCCTTGCCGAGACAGTGCTAACAGACTAGGTGTTGCTAAACCTTGGGCAGGTTTTGCCTTCTCAACCGCTACCTTATAGGCACCAGAGGTTTCATTTCCATCCGCAGGACGAATCACGATTAAGTCGGGAATCGCTCGCAGGGTAGGAATATGCTCAATTGGTTGGTGCGTCGGACCATCTTCTCCTAATGCCACGGAGTCATGGGTCATTACCCAGATTACCCCAGCGTGGGATAGGGCGGAGAGGCGAATCGATGCTCGCATGTAGTCGGTGAAGACTAAGAATGTGGCACCGTAAGGAATCAAGCCAGACTTATGTAGGGCAATCCCATTACAAATCGCTCCCATACCATGTTCGCGAACCCCAAAGCGGAGGTTGCGATTTTCATACGCACCTTTTTGGAAATCCTTGGAGGATTTGAGTAAGGTTTTGTTGGACGGGGCTAAGTCAGCAGAACCGCCAATGAGTTCTGGTAATACCCCAGCCATAGCGTTGAGGGTTGCACCCGATTGATTCCGAGTGGCATCTTTCTTATCCTGGGGGGTGTAGCTGGGTAGGGCTTTGTCCCAGTTCTCGGGCAACTTGCCGCTGATCATCCGTTCTAATACGGCAGCTTCTTCTGCGTATTCGGTTTTGTAACGGGTGAAGAGTTTATTCCACTCTTCTTCGTACTCAGCACCGCGATCAACTGCTTTGCGGAAATGCTTCAGGGCGTCTTCGGGTACCTCGAATTCTGGATAGTTCCAATCCAGATGTTCACGAGTGGCTTTCACTTCGTCTGCACCTAACGCCGCACCATGGACGCCGTGGGTATTGGCTTTATTGGGAGAACCGAAACCAATGGTGGTGGTGACTTTAATTAAGGAGGGCTTATCGGTAACCGCTTTAGCCGCTTCAATTGCTTTGTGAATCGCGTCCAAGTTGGTGTTACCATCGGGAACATGCTGGACATGCCACCCATAAGCCTCAAAGCGCTTGCCCACATCTTCGGTAAAGGCAAGGTCGGTGGAACCATCAATGGAGATATGGTTATCATCGTAGAGGGCAATCAGTTTACCCAATCCCAGATGTCCGGCGACAGAACAGGCTTCCCCAGATACGCCTTCCATATTGCAACCATCACCTAAAATGACATAGGTGTAGTGGTCGATAATTTGGCAATCGGGTTTATTGAATTGGGCAGCTAAATGTGCTTCTGCGATCGCTAACCCGACACCGTTGGCGATCCCTTGTCCTAACGGTCCGGTGGTGACTTCTACCCCTTGAGTCATGAAGTTTTCTGGGTGACCGGGAGTCTTGGATTCCCACTGACGGAACTGCTTGAGATCATCAAGGGTGATGTCATCATAGCCGGTCAGATAGAGCAAGCCGTACTGTAACATACAGCCATGACCCGCTGACAAAACAAAGCGATCGCGGTTGAACCAGTTAGGATTTTTCGGGTTGTACCGCATCAGGCGATCCCACAGCACAAACGCCATCGGTGCTGCGCCCATTGGCAATCCGGGATGACCGGAATTGGCTTTCTCTACGGCGTCTATCGCCAGAAAGCGGATGGAATTAATACAAAGTTCTTCGAGAGATTGGGTTGCAACGACCATAGGTGTTATCTAATGACTCCAGGAAACTAGGGTTTAACGCAAAATTATTTCCGTAAAGCAAGGGTTTCTCTTTCCCCAAGGATACACTCATCATCCCATTAGGGGGATCGATGATCAAGACTTCCTAGTATAAGCTGGGCTAAAATTTGGCGATTGGGGGTTCGTTTGGTAAATCGTGGGGAGTAGGGGGTTGCTCATCCCCGAATCACCACAATAGCGCGATCGCCTGGAGTGATTGCCGATGCTGTGGTGGTACGCTGGGCAATAGGCGGCAATCCCGGACGTTGATCGAAAATCACTAGCCATCCTGTATCAAGTTTTAACCCCGCCAAATCGCGATCAATTTGCTCCAATCCCGCTTTAATCGGATCGGGGCGTCCCTCGCGCCACACCTTCAACTCCATCGCCAACGTGACGTTCCCATAACGCAGACACAAATCCATCCGATCTGTACCAATCGCATACTCCCGCTCTAGGATACCACCCCCATTCACCACCCGATGCAAAAATGCCATCAATACCAAATGGGGCGCAATCTCATGATAGGGCGCACTTTTGAGTAAGGGTTCTCCATGCTGACGCCAAAACCTGAGAAACGCCTCCAGAAGTTGCTCCGAATCCAGTTTCCCCTCACGGGTTAGCCAACTGGGGTGAATCACGGGCAAACTATCCTGGGGTCCACTTGCTAATACCCTCGGTAAAACTTCCCGGTAAATCGGATTCGCTGGGGTTAATCCTCCAGCAGGATGGCGCACCACCAAGCCTAAATCCACCAAAAACTGTCGGTCATCATTCGGTATATCCCCCAATTCTTGTCCTGCTAAAATCGGCTCCAGAATGACCCGTACTCGGTCTTCCCGCAACAAGTGGGCTAAACTATCCAGATGGGTATCTTGCCGTTGAATCAAAATTTCCTTGGCTTGTTCCAAATGATCAATGGTGATCACCTGTTGCAGATCAGGCACTACAACTTCCACAAGTTGTCGGGCGAGGGCATTCACCAACCAAGGTTGTCCTTGAGTTAATTCAAAAGCCCGTTGTATCGCTTCGGGGGAAAAGACTTGACCCGTTTCAGCCGTGTGTTGTGCATATAGCTGGGCGACTTCTGGGGCGGTAAAATATCGGGGGGTAGCCAAAAGGTGGCATCCTCTTTCCAGGCATCCAGGATTGCCCGTTCTGCCATTCCCGGATCATGGGGAAAAGCCGCGCCCACTTCTGCGGATACCATGACAGCCGTATAGCGTCCACTGGCGGTAAGCTGCTGTGCCAGCGTTAGCATGGCGGTGGTTTTGCCTGTTTGCCGGGGCGCATGGATGACAAAGTAGCCCTGCTGCTCAATTAGTCGGTCTAGCTGGGGTAGCCGATCTAAGGGGGAGAGCATGTAGTGTATGTCCGCTTTGCACGGACCTGCCGTGTTAAACCATTTGGGCATGGGCGGACTTTGGGTAGAGAGTTTTGTTTATGTTAGCTTTCCGTTGACAGGTTCCCCATGCTGTGTATGGCGCTAAAGCGCAACTACGAGCGAATGTACGAACGAAGGTTATGCCCGGTATTTCTTGAAGACTAAGGTGACATTATGACCGCCAAAACCAAAGGAATTGGATAGGGCTACGTCTACGGTTTGCTGGCGGCTTTGATTGGGGACATAATCGAGATCACACTCTGGATCGGGATTTTCTAAATTAATCGTTGGTGGAATGTGGTCATGGGCGACGGCTAAGACAGAGGCGACGGATTCAATCCCCCCAGAACCGCCTAACAGATGACCCGTCATCGATTTGGTGGAACTGACGGCAATTTTGTAGGCATGATCGCCCAAAACCTTTTTAATCGCAGTGGTTTCTGTGGGATCATTAACAGGCGTACTCGTGCCGTGGGCATTAATATAGCTGACATCTTCAGGCTGCAATCCCCCATCCTTGAGTGCCAACTGCATTGCCCGGACTGCCCCTTCACCACCGGGTACGGGTGAGGTCATATGATAGGCATCACAGGTCATGCCATACCCGACCATTTCGGCATAAATCCGCGCCCCTCGACTCAAGGCGTGTTCTAGTTCTTCTAGGATTAAAATGCCTGCCCCTTCACCCATAACAAAGCCATCGCGATCGCGATCAAAGGGACGACAGGCATGTTCAGGGTCATCATTGCGGGTAGACAGGGCTTTTGCCGAAGCAAACCCTGCCACGGATAACGGAGTTACGGCGGCTTCCGTTCCCCCACAAATCATCGCCTGGGCATACCCCCGTTGAATCAAGCGAAAGGCATCTCCTACCCCATGGGCACCAGAGGCACAGGCGCTGACGGTACAGGTATTTGGTCCCTTTGCCCCGGTATGAATTGCCGTAAGTCCGGCTGCCATATTGGCAATCATCATCGGAATCATAAACGGACTACAGCGATCGGGACCGCGATTCAAGTAGACCTCTTGTTGGTCTTCCATGACTTTAATCCCGCCAACCCCGGTGCCAATAACGACACCCACCTGTTCTGCGTTCAGTTCATTAATGACAAACTTCGCATCCGCGATCGCTTGTTTACTCGCCGCGACGCCAAATTGGGCAAAGCGATCCATCCGTTTGGCTTCTTTGCGATCCATATAATCATGGGGATTAAACCCCGTGACTTCGCCCGCTATCCGACAAGCATGACGGGACGGGTCAAACCGGGTAATCGTACTAATCCCATTACGCCCACTTAAAAGTCCGTCCCAATACTCCGCCAAAGTATTGCCGATGGGAGTGATCGCGCCTAAACCTGTAATAACAACGCGCTTGAGTTCAATGTTTGTCATGATGCCAATAAAACAGGGAAACTGCCTGAGAACGCAGAACTTAGTCGAGAAGATAACCGCTAATTACGCCGCCGCTTCTGTTTTTGAGCTGATATAGTCCACAGCCGCTTGGACTGTGGCAATCTGTTCGGCGGCTTCGTCTGGAATCTCGATATCGAACTCTTCCTCTAAAGCCATGACCAATTCCACCACGTCCAGGGAGTCGGCATTGAGATCATTGGCAAAGTTAGCTTGAGGGGTTACGTCACCGGGTTCAACTTCCAGTTGTTCCGCCACGATTTTTTTGACTCTATCGAAAATTTCTTGGTTCATTTACTTGTATACCTCAACCGACTTGCTAGCTAGAACGTTATCAAGCTTATGTTACTTGGTTCCTTTGCATTTTCTCATCTTATCCGAAAGGGGAATCATCAAACCCATCGGTAGTCGCTTCACCAACTGGCATCCAGTTGGGCTATTCATCATATCATGTTCATGGTACTTGCGAAGAGAGAAGTAAGCTACGTGGTACTCCTTCGCCTTTAAGCAAGCTACGTGGCAATCAACCATGAACATCAACACTCTGATTCTATTTACTGCATTGACTGTCATTCCCTTACAGACCATTGGGTTCGTTTTGGGGAAGCTGGCGATCGCTGCCCTAGGAGCCTGTCTCCTCTATGTCATCTTATTTTATGGGCTGCGCTCCATTTTTCGGAAGTTTGAGAGCGATATTGCCCTGGTTACCCTGAATGTCTCCGCCTATCCCATCCTGAGCATTTTCATTCTGGTTAGTTTAAAGGTTTCCTTTGCGGATCTTGATTCTGGGGATACCATCGGCTGGTTTGATCGCCTGTTGACTGCTGGCATTATTGTGGCAGTCAGTTATTGGTTGATCCAGTTATTTATTCAAGTTTTTGTCTACTACCTCAAAGATTATGCCCGACAAACGGAAGCGATGTGGGACAATGTGCTGCTGCCTCTCCTTGAAGGGGTTGTCCCGTTTGTTATTTTTCTTTTGGGTAGTGCGTTTGTTCTCCAATCCTTTGGTGTTGATTTAACGGGGATTTGGGTCACTTTGGGTGGGGCGACGTTTATTATCGGGTTTGCGGTTAAAGATATTTTAGCGAACTTCTTTAGTGGAATTGTTCTATTGATTGACACGCCATTTCAATTTGGTGACATTCTGGAGTTAGAAAATGGCTCCATTGGTATGCTGCGAAAGATTGGCGTGCGCGTGACTCAACTTTATATATTTGATGACCGCAGTGAAGTCTATATCCCCAATAGCGTTTTACAAGGTCAATTGATTACCAATTTAAGTCGCCCGATTCCCCATCACTTCTACGCATTGCCGATAGAAATACCACCTGAATGTGACTTAGAAGAAAGTCAGCAGCTCATGTGGGAAATTGTTTTTGCTCATCCGGATACATTAGGAGATATTGACAAAAAATTAACCCATATAGATGATTTCTTTGTTGTAGATAACTTAGAAACTAATTTTGCCTATAAAAAAAAAGTAGGTCGTCAGCGTCTACTTCTGGAAAATGATGTAAATCTCAAACTCGAAGATATTGAACAATCGTTAGAAGCCCTGATGGTAACGATTCAATTTGCCGAAAAAGGCGGTCTAAATATTGAAGAAATTGAAACGATCCAACAAGAATATGAGGATGTTCTTCAACAAGTGGGTTTAGAAGTTGTGCAAAGACGGCAGAATAAACGGATCATTTTTGAGTTGGAAGAAAATGAATCGCAAGACACATTAATTGGTTTGGTGCGGGAATGGTATCGCCTGTGGTTAAGAGATCCAGATTTACGCGATGAAGATCAATATATTTTACCTGATGAATGGGAACGAAAAATTGAACTATTAAAACGACGGTTTCAACGAGTTTTTCAGAAAATTAGCAATCCTCATCGGGAAGAAACCCGGCTCGATGATTATGTCCTGGATTTAGTCAAATGGTTGCGGGAGCGATTTAAACAAGCTAGAAGTCAACGGCAGGAACCAAAAATTAGGATGAAGGGAACATCCCAATATGAGGGATTTACCTTAATTAAATTTACTATTGAATTCTATTTAGATAATGCCAAGCTAGAAGACTTTAGACGGGGTAGTCGCGTAAGTAGTGAAATTTATCAAGAAGTAATGCGACATTTTAAAGAGAGTTACCCACCAGTTAAACCCTAAACAAAAGCGCAACAAGCCAGAAGGTTTTAGGACTTCAAGGGAAAATCATTTAAGCCATACAGGAGGTTACTCAGTATCCCTTGTAAGTAGTCGGACTTTCATTAATGTTAACGGTTGAGAACAGGGAACAGGAGAGATTTGAGGCTTGTTAGCATTCTTAGTACAGCGTACAGAATTTATGTCCAGGTACTTACCAACGAAGGTAAATTAGTTGAATTGAGGAACTTTTTCCGAAAGGTATGAGTCTAGTGGGTCAGAGTTTTCATCTGTGGCTAGCCGTGACACCCGCCAATAAGTCAAGTTATATTTTAATATCATGTCCGGTTGAATACCCATAATTACGGTGATAGGGAGTAGGGGTGATGGGTTCGGACATCATATAAGTATCTGCAAATCAAGTAGGCATGACGATGAAATTTAACCAGAGAATTAGATGGATGGGTATAGCATTAGCAAGTGTAACCGTAGCCTGTTCAGCAACATCACAGACAATAGGCAACTCGGCGATTCGTACTGATCAATTAAGCTATTATGCCGAGATTGTAAATAATCCTAAACCCGGGGTTAAATTGACCATTGAAACTGAATATACGAATACGACAGGCAATACTGTTTATTTAATCGGTTGTCACCAACCGTCTGCGCCTCAATTACAAAAATATAGGGATGGGGAATGGGAAACGGTATATTCTCCGGTAGAGAATGAATGTTTAAGTCCGCCTTGGGAAATTCCTCCAGGAGAGACATACCGAGATACTTATCAGGTTTATGGTTATTTGCCTGGATATAATGCTGCACCTACGTTCGACGCTACTATTCCGGGTCGGTATCGATTAGTTCGGGACATTTATCAAGAATTATCTGATCCGGTAAATGAAGCCGAATTATTACCGTTGTCGGAACGTATATCGAATGAATTTAAAATTATTAATGATGTTGAATAGGGTAATACTATTAGAATAGTCATTAGCTGACTTTTCACGCCATCTAGAAATGAGGGTAACGAACAGTCTTTGATATTATCTTCGCTTAAACAGGAAGAGAGGGCGACCCGATCAAATCGAGTGGATCACCGTTGTTAATTGATGCAAGCGGGTCGCCCCTACAGGGTGTTAATTTATGTCAGCGGGTATCTACCAGTTAATCTTTGGTTCTGGGCGTACCATTGGCGGTGACTACCTCATCTCTGGGATTTTTCAACAATCCGGTTAATAGAGAGGCGGGATGCTGTTGATGGGGCCAAGCAAAGGCGTGACGAAAGGCAGCATCTTGACAGGCTTGCATTTGCTCAAAATCAATAATATCTTGAGTTAATAGGTTTTCGTACTCAAAGGGTAACCGCACATTATTTAATCCGGCGTTATCGGTACAAATGGCAATATCCACCCCCGCCTCGAAACAGGAATCAAAGACGATTTTAAGTTGCTGAATATCCTCCAGGGTTCCGGTTTTTAAGTAGGTGGTGGGACAGACTTCTAAACATTGCTGTCGCTGGGCAACTTCTTTTAACAACGCTGGATACTTTAAGGGAATATGAATTCCATGACCAATCCGCATTAAATAAGGTAACAGTTCCGGATAACAACCGTCGCTGGTTTCGTAGAGATGACCTGTTGTATTCAGACCGAGCGATCGCGCATACTGATAGAGTCCGACAAATTCGGCTAACCGTTCCCCATAATGGGCATCTCCTCCTGCCAAATCCACCCCACAGACATAATCCTTTCTTTGGGCGGCGAGGTCTACAATTGCCTTATTCACGTTATAGGGAAGCCGCGCATGCATACAGAGAATTTGACTGGTTACCATCGGATAATCCTGGACTTGACTGGCTTGTCCGACAATCTCCACAATCTGCGCCATCTGATCAATCCGTTCCGATTGACTTAATTGTTCCGATGTGCGTAAATAAGGCGTATACCGCAGTTCTAAATAGGCTAAATTTTCAAAGATATACGCGCCGCGAATTAAGCGATAAATAAAATAGGGCAACGTTTGCGCCGTTTGTACATGTTCGACTAAGGTGTGCAGTTCCAAATACTCATCTAGTGTATTGCGCGATCGCGTGTAAAATTCCTCAAAGTCGTCATAGTCGGCAAATTTCTGGGTCAACGGATCAGTTTGACGTTGAAAATATCGCCAGAGAATCCGAGGAACCACTGAACCGCCCAGATGACGGTGTAATTCTGCATATAATGGCATACAATCTCCTGATAATCAGGTCGTTTTCAGTCTTGGCTGGACAGACATGTCACCACGACTTAGATCAACGGTAGCCTTTGTAAAAAAAAATTGCAGCAACTCTAATTATTGCAACAGTAATTTACAATTCCCCTTTTTCCATTCTCACCAGCTAGAATAACCTCAAGGACTTAGAGAACTGGATGCCATGACCACCGCTAACCCTGAAAACAGCACTGCCTCTCATCCCTCTCAGTGCTATTGCTTGAACCCCGATTGTCAGCATCCAGAGAATCCGCGAGATGCCGTCAGTTGTCACAGTTGCGGTTCAGAGTTACTATTATCCGGTCGCTATCGGGCAATTCATCCCCTAGGACAAGGTGGCTTTGGCAGAACCTTTCGCGGTGTGGATGAATCCAATCCCAATCATCCCGACTGTGCGATTAAGCAGTTTTTCCCCAAACACTCAAGCACCACGCATCAGGAAAAAGCTGCCGAACTATTTGAACAAGAAGCCCAACGCTTAAAAACGCTGGGACATCATTCCCAAATTCCCCAATTATTAGATTATTTTAGCCAAGACAAGCGTCAGTATTTAGTTCAAGAATTTATCCATGGACAAAACCTAGCCGCTGAACTCGCCAGCGAAGGACCTTTCAGTGAATTAAAAATCCGCCTGCTGTTGCGCGATTTATTACCTGTTCTCCAATTTATCCATAGTCATCAGGTCATTCACCGGGATATTAAACCGGAAAATATTATTCGTCGTCCCGGTTATGGGAATCTGGTGTTAGTGGATTTTGGTGCGGCTAAGTTTGCCACAGAAACCATTCTGGAACGCACCGGAACGGTGATTGGTTCAGCCGCCTATACCGCGCCGGAACAGGTGCGCGGAAAAGCTGTTTTTGCCAGTGATTTATACAGTTTAGGCGTTACCTGTATTCACCTGCTGACGCAAATACCGCCCTTTGATTTATTTGATAGTCATGAAGATGCGTGGGTATGGCAGGATTATTTAAACGCGAACAGGTCAATCAGTAAACCCTTAGCCAAGATTCTGAATACTTTGCTGCAAAGTGCGACTAAACGGCGCTATCAGTCGGCGGAGGCGGTATTAAAGGATTTAACTTCTCAGCGTGGAAGCAAGGGAACACAATGGTTGGTGGCGAGTACAGTATTGATTATGGGATTTGCCGGAATTCGGTATCTAGTATCACCTGTAACCCAGCAGGTTTCTCGCCGTAACCCAGTGGTTACGAATCCAATTCAGGAGAAGTCACCGACATCATCATCGAGTCAAACTGGCGGACTTTTCGCCACCGTTAATGGACAACAGCAGGTATTCCCTTTAGAACATACCCAAGTCGCCACAAAAATTACTGGGAATGTGTCGCGGGTGGAAGTTACCCAAACCTTTACCAATCCCTTTGATCATCCCTTAGAAGCTGTCTATAAATTCCCCCTCCCTGATGAAGCGGCGGTGGATGATATGGAAATTCAACTGGATGATCGGATTATTCGCGGCGTGATTAAGAAACGCCAGGAAGCCAAGCAAATTTATGAGAAAGCGAAAAAAGCGGGAAAAACGGCGGGGTTATTAGAACAAGAACGGGCGAATGTGTTTACTCAGTCGCTGGCGAATATTAAACCCGGAGAAAGTATTGAGGTAACGATTCGCTATACCGATAGCCTGAAATTTGAGGGCGGGGATTATGAGTTTGCGTTTCCGATGGTAGTCGCACCGCGATATACGGCTGGGAATAGTGTTGGTAGCGCTAAAGCGCCGACTACAAACCAAGCGCTGACGACAAACGTGGCTTATGCGGCACAGGTGAATCCTCCGATCGCACCGCCAGGACGATCCGGTCATGATATTGATGTGACCGTCGAAATTGATGCAGGCGTACCTATCAGTAACGTGCGATCGCCCTCTCATCCGGTTACCACCCAACAGACGAGTTCCACGGTACGGGTAGAACTGGCAGATCAAGAGACGATTCCGAATAAAGACTTAATTTTACGCTATCAAGTCGCAGGTGCAGACACGCAAGCCACTGTCTTAACCCAAGCTGATGAACGGGGGGGTCATTTCGCCACGTATTTAATCCCGGCGATTGAGTATCAACAGAATGAAATTGTCCCCAAGGATGTAGTATTCCTCGTCGATACCTCTGGATCACAATCCGGTTCCCCCATTGTCCAATCCAAGGAATTGATGCGCCAGTTTATTCAGGGATTGAATCCCCAAGATACGTTTACGATTATTGATTTTGCCAATAGTACGACTCAGTTATCGGATAAACCGTTAGCGAATACACCCCAGAACCGGAAGTTAGCCCTCAACTATATTAATCGCCTCAATGCCAATGGCGGAACTGAGTTAATGAATGGGATTGACACCGTATTGAAGTTCCCGGCTGCACCTGCGGGACGGTTGCGGAGTGTAGTATTATTGACCGATGGATTAATTGGCGATGATGAACAGATTATCGGTCAAATTCGCGATCGCCTCAAGCCAGGAAATCGCTTGTATAGTTTTGGCGTGGGGTCTTCGACGAATCGCTTTTTAATTGAACGGTTAGCGGAATTGGGGCGCGGAACCGCTGAAGTGGTTCCCCCGAATGAATCAGCAGAGGTTGTCGCCAAGGAGTTTTTCCAAGAGATTAATAATCCTGTCTTGACGAATATCCAAGTCAGTTGGGAGGGGACAGGAAACGCACCAGAATTTTATCCCCAAAAGATACGGGATTTATTTGCCAACCAGCCCTTAGTCGTATTTGGACGCAAAGGCGATCGCACGAATGGCAAACTTAAGATTAGCGGCACGGTGGCTGGAGGTCAACCCTACGAAACCACCTTAGACGTGAACTTTGACGAGGTGCGCGGGAATGGTGCGATCGCGCAACTGTGGGGACGGGCGCGGATTAAGGCATTAATGAATCAAATGTATGGTCGTGAAACGCCAGAGGTAGTCGAAGCGGTGACGGATACAGCACTCAATTATCGCTTAATGTCCAAATATACGTCATTTGTAGCCGTTACCGAAGAAATTCGAGTCGATAACAAGGATGGTAAAAAACTCAATGTCCCGGTTGAGACTCCTGAAGGAATGGATAATCAAGGAACAGATACACCATCGACTGGAAACACCGCTAGTGTACCAGAACCGGATCAGATTATCGGGAATCTCTTTACCCTGCTGTTATTGATAGTTGTCTTTGGGATCAAGCCGTTAAGGAAGGTAATCATAAAAATCCGTTCGTAGGGGCGCACAGACGTGCGCCCGAAAATTCCCCTGGGGAATCCCAAAAATTTGAATTAGGACGTTGTTTTGTCAATTTAATCAGGGTGGGTCTGGTTGATATAGCACTACGCATTAAGGTTAGGACAATACAATTGGGTGAAAAGGCAACAGGCAACAGGCAACAGGCAACAGGCAACAGGGGAATGTCCTAACGTATCCCCGTAGGGCTATAAGTTATCGGTTTCCCGATTAATTGAGTCCCTAAACCCGCCCCTACAAGTGGAGGACAATCGAGAATATTTTGTTGTCGCATTCGCCATTATTAACAATCTGTACCAGTTCATACAGATAAATAAAACTTTTACCATTGACGTTTACGTTTTAATATTCTAAAGTAAAGCGGATTTAGGGCTGCCCGAAAATATCGCGGGTAAATCCTGATTTGATCGGGGTTTGAGAATGTAGTATGATGTTATTTGAATCCTGTATTGGGTGTATTTCAGTGCCAATTTTCAACAGTAAACGCTTCAACGCCTTATACTGCGTTATTTTTTTCGTTCTCGTGTCGGCAAGCCTCAAATACTACAACTATATTGCACAACCTAATTGCCTAGACTCATTTCGAGGCAGATTTGACAAAAAAACCGTTTAATGCGTATTATCCCTGATCCCAAACAGACGACTCGTGGAATAGGGATGCAACTACTAAGTAGTCGGACAAAAGAAAACAGCACTGTACTAAGTTTTGTAAACAAGCCTCAAACCCTTACAAAACCCCCTGCAACCTTATGGCAGACTAAACCAAAAATCAATACTGCAATCAGCGAAAATAGTAAAGAACCCTGTCCCAAATGCCAGTAAGCAAATGCCTCTTGCTCTGATAGGGCGACAAGTACCGCCATCAGCGCCACCCGCATCCCGTTAATCACAAAACCGATAAAAACGGCAAAAATGGGTAGTAAAACCTTCTGTTTTAATCCCGTTGGCACAAGGACTAAAAAAATCAAGGCAATGCCTAAAAGCTGAACCATAAGCTTTAAACCGGCACAGCCATTGTAAACTTCAATACTCCCCGTAGGCAAACTGACAATAACCCCTTCACGCTTAACCTCAAAGCCCAATAGCCAGAGAAAACCACTGGCAAACTTAGCGGTTAACAAGGATAAGTTAAGAACTGGATAAACCAGTTGTCTCCAAGGAACTGCAATAAACCCCAGCAGTAGCCATTCTTTATTGTATTGTTTTAATCCCTTAAACCCAGATACCAGTAACGCTAACGCCAATCCTGACATCAACGGGAAAAGTTGCAGGAAAACGTCATCGCCAACGACATGTTTACTTTTAAACAGAATCCCGGCTATCAGCAACCCTGCCAAACTACTGGATAATGGACTGCTGTGCCAGGTTATTTGATCGCGCTTCATCCACAGCAACCCTAAAACCACGCACCCAAACAGGAGGCTGGCGCTGAATAGATTATTATTATTGCTTCTCGATACTAACGTGAAATGCAGTGTGATTAAACCCGTGGCGATACCCAATAACCAAAATTGGTTAGATTTCAGGGGATTGAGTTGAGTCATGATTCAGCAACTGGGAACTCAAGCGGCTTCGATGCAAATACCCATAAGTTAACACAGAAAAAAATAAATCATGCTTTTCCTTTGTGGCGAAAGTATCAAACTGTAAAGCTACTATTTTCAGTCATCCCATCAATGGTGTAATCTAGTAGCGGCACCATGATACTTTCCATGTCATCCAGCGCTCTCTCACGCTGGCTTTTCTGAGATGGCGTGCCAATTTTTTGTCAATAATCGCTAAAATAAATGGCGGTTATCACCAAATATGTCCAAAAAGCCCAGCGATCTCTCCGGGTGGTTTCTTAGAGTTCGCCAGGATGGAATTAGCCTGAAGGAGAAGCGTTCCATCGGTGAAGTCGCCAAGTTTGGGAAGCGCGATCGCTATCATGGCAGATGAAGCGATGTATCCAATAATTTCATGTCCGGCAAATCAAAGCTTAACAATCGCCGCCTGAATCATCCCCAAGCCATGCCAGAAAACCGTTTTACGGCATCTCAAGCGATTAGCCACGATGGGATTGAAGTTCGGATTTATCCAGTCGAGCAAGGATATCGAGTTGTGGTATCAAGTATTCTGAATGAATACTGGCATCCCGGTATTTTTCCTAGTGTTCAGGAATTGTGGGACTGGGTGCAACCCCAGGTTGAAGCCTTGGCTGAGGATGGCTTACCCTTAGCCAGGGAGTGGATGATGCTAGACAGTGATTTCGATGGGAATGGTATGTATGGCGATTGGTTTATTAACCAAGCTGCCCGACATTGGGAAGGGTATGATCCCTTGACAAATCGCTGCTACACCGCCTCAACCCGAATCGCACTGACACGCAAGATTGATCAGATACAAGCCCAACGATAGGCACAAATTAAGGCAGAAGATAGAAGGCACAAGGGCAAAACCCAAGCTGTTCAAGTTCCCTCCCCTTGGTAAGGGGAGGGTTAGGGTGGGGTCAAATCAAGGTCAATTGGAATTTATACACTACAGAGCCACTGGAGTCGGACAAGTCACATTAGTTCCTCCTAGCCCACAATAGCCATTGGGATTCTTGGCTAAGTATTGCTGGTGATAGCCTTCTGCATAGTAAAACTCTGGAGCATCAACAATTTCTGTGGTGATTTCTCCATGACCCGCCTCACTCAGCGCTTTTTGATAGGCGTCTCGTGAAGCGTCTGCGAGTTTCTTTTGACTATCGGAATAGGTATAAATTCCCGAACGATATTGAGTACCCGTGTCATTTCCTTGGCGCATCCCTTGGGTGGGATTATGACTCTCCCAGAAAACTTTCAGCAATTGCTGATAACTAATCACCTTGGGGTCAAATACGACGCGCACAACTTCATTGTGACCCGTCATCCCGGTACAGACTTCTTGATAGGTGGGGTTAGGCGTTATCCCACCTGCATACCCCACAGCCGTGACAAACACTCCCTCTTGTTGCCAAAATCGGCGTTCAGCCCCCCAGAAACAGCCCATGCCAAACATCGCCATTTCCATACCATCGGGGTAAGGGGGTTTGAGAGGATTGCCGTTGACATAGTGGTTGGCTGGAACGGACATGGGTTCTTCCCGCCCCGGTAACGCTTCTTCAGGTTTAGGCAGGCTGAGCTTTTTGCCAAATCCGCCAAATCCAAATAACACCATAAAATTACGACTCCGATTTTGCTGCTATATCTTTACTTTACTTAATATTTGTCATTTGTCCTTTGTCATTCGTCATTTGTTGAAGATGACTTGCACTCTAATTGGGGCGGGTTTAGTGATATCAAGGTGACAACCCAACGTTAGTAGTAAAACCCGCCCCTACAATTCCCCCATCTCCCTGGTTGTAAAGTTTTAATGAAGCGTCCTGATAGACACCTTTGTGAATGTAGTTTTGTAAAGACCCCGGAAAAAGTCCTGATCGCTGTCAGCCGTCTGGCGGTGGGAGGCTGAATCTGGATTCTGAACCCGGAGCATTCTACTGATTGAGGTGCGTACTACGATGTTACTCCACTCGCTTTGTGCAACGAATCATCCCCAAAAACCCTTGAAGCTGATCATTTGGGAACCGGCTGAAATAACGACTGAGCGTCTGAAACCCTTTTACTTCAAAACAAATTATCTTTGTGAGAATTTGACAGAAGCGATGCAGATTCTGGCTCAAATCCAGCACAGTAGTAGAGATTTACTACAGACGACGTGAGCACTTTCCAATGTCGGTTGAATTGTGGCATGATTTTCCTAAACACAAACGTGAACAATCATGCAACCGAACTTGGCAAAACTTTTTTTCTGGCTATTCGGTTTCACCGCTTCGTCCCTGCTGTGTAGTGGTTTATCCGCTCAAGCCCAGACGCCAGACTCTGCCTACTATGGTTATATAACTGTTACTCCCTCTGACTCGGCTCAATCGTCTGGCTCAACGACTAATAACACCCAGCCAACCCTAGTCTTGGTTCAACCCCAAACTGTCGCCGCCACTCCAGAGGTAGCACAAGTCCCTGGGGTTAATCCTCTAAAAATACTGGGACGCAGCTATATCGGCGTAGGTGGGAATATTGGTCTGGATGGTGAAGAAACCAACTTAGGGGAAGGATCTTTCGTCATTGTCAGTAAAGCAGGATTTACTGAGAATTTCTCTGTGCATAATGCAGTCATGTTTGGTGACGAAACCACCACATCACTTACCCTTAGCCTAAATTTTCCAATCAAGACTCCTGTTACTGGACAAACGATTGTGATTCCTTTTGCGGGAGGGGGTGTGCTGCTGCAACCTGATGACGACTGGGAAGCTGATCCGTTGGTTTCCGGGGGCGTCGATGTTCCCATCCCTCCCCGATTTACGGGTACAGTGCGTGTCAATGTGGCATTTCCCGAGGATGATGAAACAGATGTGGGACTGGTTTTAGGTGTAGGTTACAATCTGAAGCTGTTCTAATTGTTGATTGAGCGATTTGTGGCAACTATTCACCCAGCTTTAAACAAGGTTCAATAGTGGCAATAACGGACTTGGCTAAGGCAGTCAGATCATAACCTCCTTCTAAGCCAAATAAAATACGGTGAGTCACTTGCAAGCAATAATCTGTGAATACGCCAAAATCGTTTGGTTTCAGGGCGACGCTGGCGAGGGGATCATCGGCGTTGGCGTCGTAACCTGCACTGATGATGAGTAAATCGGGCTGAAATTCACGGAAAAATGGTATTACCCCCTGCTCAAACATGGGTTGGTATTCTGTGAATGTACTGCCTGGTGGCATTGGTATATTCAGAACATTATTGTACGAGCCGCGTTCGCGAGGGTTTCCAGTGCCAGGATAGCAGGGATATTGGTGGAGGGAACAGTAGACAATACGGGCATCGTTTTCCACGAGGCTTTGAGTGCCGTTACCATGATGAACATCCCAATCCAAAATGGCGACTTTTTGGATACCAGGTTGTTCTAGGGCATAGTAAGCCGCGATCGCCGCATTGGAAAAGAGACAAAATCCCATCCCCCTGGGACCTTCGGCATGATGTCCAGGGGGACGTGCGAGGACAAATGCCGGGTTGTGGCTGGTGAGAACCCGATCAACTCCATCTAACCAAGCGCTGATGGCTAACAGGGCAATATCATAACTGCGGGGAGAAACCCTGGTGTCGCCATCTATCATTCCTCCACCGTCGTGGGCGAGTTGTTTGACTAAATTGATGTAATCTTGGTCATGAACTTTTTGCAACAGAGGCATTACCGGACGACTCTCTACAGGTGTAGGTAGCTGCCAATCAACTTTATCTGCCCAGGGTGCAGCGTTTAAGGCGTTGACAATGGCTGTCAATCGTTCTGGACGTTCAGGGTGGAAACCACCGTTGTCGTGATTGAGAAATTCATCAGAGTAAATAACTGGAAACATAGGTTCAGTAAGACTGCCAGCAAATTAGTGCTTTCTATAATTGTATTATTATTAGTTCGGCATTGAACGGTTGATACCAGGACTTATGTTGTGGAAGCATCTTGGTCTCTGGAAGCAAGGGAAGTGGGCAAGATACTCACAGGAGGGCAAATTTACCTATGCACCCTGACATTTCTCTATTTCAGCCATCGGCAATAATAAGGTATCCTCAATCTCCTGTCGCACCTCACGACTAACATAACAATCACTATTGAGACAGTCCACTAATAATCGATTGGCATCATAATAATGCTTGAGGAGTTTATTTTGTTGAGAATTAAATTGCCAAGGGTAACCAATCTGGCGATACTTAATAATCGCCGCCGACAATTGCTCTGTCCAAGAAATACCATGAGTTTGCCACCATTGCTTAAACTGCCACTCATCCCCATCGAGATTGAAATCTGGATTAGGGAGTTGTTGCTTAAGATCCTGTAAGGCTTTGCCCAACCTGGGGTCAAGATTCAGGGCGCGATCGCACGCCAGAAATAATGCTCCTCTCATGGCGTAGGGGCGATCGGCTAATCCCAAAACCAGCTTAGACGCCTGTTCAAAGGTCAAGGATAGCAGTTCATCGAGTCCAATATCCTGGGTTTGGCTAGATCCTAACAGTAGAAGATGGTGGAAATGGCAATCGAGGACACCAATCAAGTCTGATTCCGGTTGCGGAGGTGTGGGGTTGTGTTGAGAATAATGATTCCGGGCTAAATTAAAATAAAACACCCGCACGGCTGCTGATTTATAGCGAACGTGAACAGTATTTGATTTCCCATACACTCACTGCAATAACCGTTGTAATTCCGCATCTGTAGCCACTAATTGATCAATCAAAGGTGGTAAACGCAATCTGACTAAGTAAGTTTTGTTTACGTTGAACGGATAGTTTTTTATAAACCTGATCTCGGATAATTCCCCGTTTAGCGTCCCATTTTAGTAAAAGGGTAGCAATCCCACGTTTATATAATTCCGCCCGATCTGCGGGAAAGTCGCCAGAATCTTCAAATTCTAAACAGAGTTAGGAAAAAGCACTTTATTGTATGATAATGTTCTTTTTTTCGGATCTGGCATAAGTCAAGCAAACTCAAGCATTTCTCAAGCAGAATCTCAAGCAACCGTCGGCTTTGATGAGATGGAGAAATGATCGCACTACAGTGACAGACGCGATCGCACTTGCTCAACCTGTACATTACCACTGAAAGGTAGTAACAATGTCTAGTT
Source organism: Coleofasciculus sp. B1-GNL1-01 (assembly GCF_040220235.1). NCBI lineage: Bacteria > Bacillati > Cyanobacteriota > Cyanophyceae > Coleofasciculales > Coleofasciculaceae > Coleofasciculus > Coleofasciculus sp. B1-GNL1-01. The sequence continues at coordinate 135,852 of NZ_JAVJTO010000044.1, read as the reverse complement.
TAACTATCGCCAATGGGGCTACATTCACCGATCAATCCCTGCAACTGTCTCAGATTGGTAACATTTGGACGCAGATGTTTAGTCAGCCATCGCAGACTAATCAAAATCCGCAGCCAAGTGCTGAATCGGTTGCACCGTTAGCGAAGGAATTACCCCTGCGGATTCTCGTAGCCGAAGATCAATGGGGCGATCGCACAGTGGCGTTACGAGTTTTGCGATCGCTAGGCTATCAGGCAGATGTTGTCGGGAATGGATTGGAAGCCTTAGAAGCGTTACGCCAAAACCATTACGATGTTGTTTTAACCGATGTGCAAATGCCACAGATGGGGGGTTTGGCAATGATGCGCCGCTTATGCCAAGAATGGTTACCGGAACAGCATCCTTGTATTATTGCGGTAACATCTGATGAAATGCCACAGGTGCGCGAGGAATGCTTAAAAGCAGGGATGAATGAGTGTTTGAGTAAGCCGTTGGCAGTTGATAAATTAGTTGCAGCGTTAAGGATGTGTCAGTTTTGATATCGGTCAATACTTGACCTTGTTTATTTTTCTCCAAACACGGTATAATTTAAAAAACTTTACAGATAAATTGGGGAATCTCAATCATTTCTCAATCCAAATTTAAGTCAGCCGTAGGCTTACATTGAAGAGTGGGAACGCGATCGCACCTTAATCTACCCTGCGATCGCACATTCCGACTATCCTATAGAGGGCTAGGACATCAGCTTGGCAAACCGTTTAATTCGTTGAGGAGAACGACGAAATGTTTGGGATACAGCCTAACAGAAGCAAAACTGACCAACAAATTGCTGAACTTCAACAGCGTATCAATGAAGTCGAGAGACTTTGCGAAGCCACCTGTGATGAGATTCAAGATAAATATGGTGCGGCTATACTGGCTACTATCCTACGTTCTCATCTAATCAATTCCAGAGTCCCTCGTTCAAGGCAGGTTAATTCCTAAACAGACAAGCGACTCAATTGTCCTGACTGATCAGTGAAATCCGCGATTTGAAGATTGCCATCCGAGATCTTGGACTGCAACATGGTATTAATGGGACGGCGATTTTTCTTACGAGGCTGTGCCGTATTTGGAACAGTCCTGGGGTTGAAGGCTTGCCAAAACCGTTCTCCATCTGCTAGAAATCCAACAACCTCTGATTTAGGATCTCAGTCTTTGTCTTTAAAATCTGTCACTATTGGACCGACCAATGGTCAATCCCCAACTCACTTGATGGTGTGCTTACATGGCTGGGGGGCTAACTCTCAGGATTTAGTTCCATTAGCCTCAGCATTAGACTTGCCCAATGTCCAGTTTCTATTTCCCGATGCTCCGTTTCCTCATCCCGATGTCCCCTGGGGCAATGCCTGGTATGCGCTGGAAAGCCAAGATAATCACGGGTTAGAGGAAAGTCGTCAAAAGTTGATTGACTGGTTAACGTCTCTGGAAGAAAGTACTGGTGTACCCCTATCCCGTACCATTTTAAGTGGATTTTCCCAAGGGGGAGCCATGGCGTTAGATGTGGGGTTAAGATTACCCTGTGCCGCCTTAGTTTCAATGAGTGGCTACTGGCATGATTCAGCTCAACTGACACGGGAATCGTTACCCCCAGTTTTGATTGTGCATGGTAGACAAGATCCGGTTGTACCTGTGAGTAAAGCACAACACGCCAGAGATAATTTAAAGGCGTTGGGAATCGCGGTGACGTATCAAGAGTTTGATATGGCGCATCAGATTCTGCCAGAGGTTTTGATGTTGGTACGGCGTTTTGTGCTGGATGTTATTGGTTCAAGTTCTGTATCGTGAACTTGACAACCTTAGAGCATTTTTCATCCGCTGCACTACCCTAATTAATCCCAGAACCGCTTTCGCTTTCTCCGGTAGAACAGGGGAACTTTCTTTGAGCTGAAATAGAGGAACTTTTGTCTCTCAATGCCTTGGCGTGTATTTTACGCAAATTTATTTTTTTTCCAAAGTCCAAAGTCCAAAGTCCAAAGTGGGTTCAAAAAGGCTGGTAGCGTAGAGAAAAGTGAAGACCATTCTCTTGCAGCGAATCCCCCTGATTGTTGACCTCCATTAAGGGGATGCCGTAGTCTAGGCGCAAATCCAAACCTGAAGGAATTTGCCACCGCAAACCCAATCCTAGACTAGCAATTGTGGCTGGGTCAGGGTCAGGATCTTGATTATTCCAAGCTGTACCGATTGCAAAAAAAGGAGCAAGTTGTAGCTGGCTGGGGTCTGATGTGAGGGGAATGCGAACCTCAAGTGAACCTAAGATACCGTTATCCGCAACCCGTTGATTTTGCCGATAGCCTCTGACTGAATCGACTCCACCGATACTGAACCGCTCTAGAGAGAGTAAAGAATCTGGGGTTAACTGAGCATTCACTTGCGTGATCAGCGTCGTTCTCGGTGACAACCGTTGCACCCATTGGAATTGTCCCAGCCAGGAAAAAAATCGCCCGTCAGTCCCGGTGTTGTTGATGGTTGCATCAAAGGCATCTAGCCCGATGCTAAACTGAGACCGGGCGGCTAAGATGCGACTGGATCGACTACGGTCTACCCAATCTTGAGAAAATCGGAGTACCGTTACCTTGGATTCGCCGTCTTCTGGACCAACTGAGAAAGAAAAGGGTTCGTCGAGTAAGAAGGTTTGACTGCGACGCAAGTCTAGGGCTAAACTCAGGGCAAATTCCCTCTCTGGCGATCGCGATATCGGTTGGCGAAAATTGACAGAAAAGGTGCGAGTTTCGCTTTCGATATCAAACTCCTCGAACTCATCTTCGATAATGCTGCTGTCGCTGTTAGCGTAGCGTACACTCAGAGTGCCATTGCGGGCATTGATGGGGATAGCATAGTTGATATCGTAGAGGTCGAGTCCTGCGGTGAGGCTGTATTGAGTGCTGAGGCGATCGCCAAAACCTAAGAGATTATCATGGGCAACAAAAAGGCTGGTTTGTAGGGAACCGATACTGGGAGATTGGTTGTTGGCGGTAGAAACGCCAGCGTGAAAGGTGGGTGATTCTTTGAGTTCGACTTGCAAAATATTGCTACCAGAACGGCTTCCTGCGGTTAACTCGGCATCCACTTGATTGAGTAAGGGGTCAAGTTGCAGCAGTTGCAGTGCTTCTTCTAATTGGTTTCGGTTTAAGGGTGCGTCAGTGGCGAGTTCAAGGCGACTACGCACATAGCCTTCCCGCAGATGGTTTAAGCCGTCAATCTCGATCTGTTCTAAGTCACCCTCGACGACTTGAATTTGCACAACACCATTGCTAGGGTCTTGCAGGGGTAAAAATGCACCGGAGGTGATGTAGTCTTGGTCAAGGTAAAGCTGAGTAATCCGAGAGCGCAGCTCCAGCAATTCTTCAAATGTTACCTCACGGTTCTCATATTCGGCTTTTAATGTTGCAATCTCATCGTGCAATACGGTATTTCCTAGCACCTCCACTTCTGTGACAAAAAATGGCACATTGGATGGAGTTGTCACCTCAGGGAGTTGGGGAGAGGAAGGAGTTTGTAGACCTGGTTCTGGTGGCGATACTGGGGATTCTTCCGGGAGAGGAGGGGGGGAGTCGGAGGGGTTGGGAATGGTTTCCTCAATCCTCTCCGGGGTGGTGGGGGGAAGGTTCACGCCTGGGGGTGGGGTAGATTGAGCTACTGTCCTCAAGGTTATACCCGTGATGGTAGTAATGCTAGAGCATGAAATTGCAATCCATCTCAGTGTCAGTAGGTGGACACAATTAAGGTTAACGGTGGGAATCGTCCTTTGTCTTTCGTCATTCTTCATTTGTCAGAGTTTGAGGCTTATTTACAAAACTCTAGTCAGTGATTTCCCTAAAGAAACTGTCTCTAAGATGGGAACTTGAATTAGGCAATTTGAGAGGAGTCCTTTTAGGGGGAAACTAAGGTAGTGCGAGAACATTGATTGGTTTGGAGCCTGCCTCGTCGATGGTTGGCATAGACAAGATAGGTCTGACCGACTTCAAAGGGGTATCCACACATAGCAGTTGTCGCAGCCGTTTGAATAACCAGGCGTTGAGCTGGCTTCCCTTTCCATTGTTCGTCAACGCCAAAGGTGACGCTTAGTCGTCCATTGACCCGTTGGATGTTCGTAACTTGCCCTGAAAAAACAACCGTAGCGTCTGCTAGAGCCTGTTCCGAGTCAGGTGGACGCACGCAAGAACAGGCATAAGTCGGTCGAATTGGGAGAATCGCTACGCCCGTACAGAAGAGTAAAAAAACAACTGGCGCAAACTTCGAGTGATAGCGCTTAAGTGGATTGGTCATCATTCAAAAGCCCAGTTTCAACTGGGCTAGCTAACGGCTGATCGAGATAAACTTATGCCTTTAGCGCATTAAGAATGCAATCGACGATCTGAGTCTTAAACAAACGTAAAGTCCCAAGAGACAATAACATTGGTAGTGTCTTGTACCACAGCGATCAGATCGCTCTGATAGTAGACTAAGGTATCGGTCGCACTGCTGCCAGACCAGTTTTGGAAGCCCAGGGAGTAGTCACTCTGGCTACCATAAGCCTGGAACATATCTCCCTCAGCCCAGTAGAAGTCTGTGACTGTAGCATATCCCAAGCCTAGATAGAACGCCCCAGAGGTATCTCCTAAAACAAATGTATCCGCTCCATCAGAAGCACCTGTAACGCCGGGTTGGGATGAACTGTAGTCTCCGCTTAGGATATCGTATTCTCCCGTATTGCCACCATAGGCATTGAGGCTGTCATTACCGGAACCGCCCACTAATATATCGGTTCCCGTTCCGCCAAGTAATGTATCATTGCCAGATTCACCGTATAGGTTATCGTTGCCAGAACCGCCATCTAAGTCATCGTCCCCAGAGTAACCTAAAAGGGTGTCGTTACCTGAACCGCCATACAGGTTGTCATCCCCAGTCCAGCCATCAAGATAATCGTTGTCAGCTTCACCGTATAGGTTATCGTTACCCGAACCGCCACTTAAGTAATCGTCCCCAGAGGAACCTAAAAGGGTGTCATTACCCGAACCGCCATACAGGTTGTCATCCCCAGTCCAACCATCGAGATAATCGTTGTCAGCTTCACCGTATAGGTTATCGTTGCCAGAACCGCCATCTAAGTAATCATCCCCAGAGGAACCTAAAAGGGTGTCATTACCCGAACCGCCATACAGGTTGTCATCCCCAGTCCAGCCATTGAGATAATCGTTGTCAGCTTCACCGTATAGGTTATCGTTGCCAGAACCACCATTTAAGTAATCGTCCCCAGAGTAACCTAAAAGGGTGTCGTTACCCGAACTACCATACAGGTTATCGTTGCCAGTCCAGCCATCAAGATAATCGTTGCCAGCTTCACCGTATAAGTTATCGTTGCCCGAACCGCCACTTAAGTAATCGTCCCCAGAGTAACCCAAAAGGGTGTCGTGACCCGAACTACCATACAGGTTATCATCCCCAGTCCAGCCATCAAGATAATCGTTGCCAGCACCACCAGAGAGATCGTTGTCTGCCTCATTACCGATGATGGTATCGTCGCCAGCACCACCAATCGCGTTTTCAATCACCACACCATTGGCGATAGTGAAACCGCCATAGATGCCTTCAACGGCAGATAGGTAACCACCTGCATTGGGTCCGACTAGTGGCGCATCATTGAGATTGATAGTAGCATCAGCGGTGGCAGTAGCCGCTGAAATTGTATCAATGCCGCCTGCATCCCAAATGCTGGAGTAGAATGTGCCGGAGGTATTGCTAGTCGGTAAGACGTAGGTATCATTGCCAGTCTTGTAGGACATATTTGCCCCATAGAGATATTGAATTGCGGCAATATCGAAAGCCATAGGACCACCTTGATAGCCATAATCCGTAATTCCGGTATAGTCGTTGGTATCTAAACCATCGTTGTAAGTCATCGTTGTCCAAACACCCTGGTTGAGACCGTAATCTCCCGTATCCCAAGGAGAAGAAACCCCAGGATAGATACTGGAACCCCCCCCTGTATCGTGAGGATGGGCTAATCCCAAACCATGCCCTAGCTCATGAATTAGGGTAATAAATCCGAAGCCTCCTTGTTGCAAACCTTCTGCATCCCAACCTGTTCCTTGCCAGTTAAAGTAACCAATTCCTTCTCCAAAGGTACCTGGGGGAGAGAATGCTCCTAAGTAGTTAGCCTCAAAATTGTTGACTAAAAGAAATCCAAAATCGGCATTAGCATCATTGTCGGCGGTTTGGACAAAGTTAATATTGGCGACATTAGACCAAGTGGTCAAGGCTTGCTGCATTGCCGCCTCTTCATAGTCGAACCAAGGTGTATTAATGGTATCCTCATTGTAGTAATCATCATCTAGGGAAGCATCACTCCAGAAGGAGTAGGTGATTGTGTTGTCATTAAGTTTATTTCCTCCCCAGAGAATACCGTCGATATAGGGATTAGAATGTGCCATGATTATCTCCAAATCGTCATTGTTATCCTGTTGCGTAAATACGCTAATTTTTAGAATAAAAGTAGGACTTATATAATGCATTCACCATATCTACCAGTTTGATAGTATGGACAAACAAGGCTCTTTGCACGATTGAGTCAATCAGATTGCTGAAAACTACAGTAAGATTGCTGAAAACTACATAAGTGGGGTCTGCTGTAGGGAGTCTTGTGGTGGGGAAAGAGGCTCCAAGGCAGGAGGGAAGAGGGTTTATGCCAAGTTGCCGTCTAATGTAGATAGGACTTACGCAAAGCCTCTATGTGTAGGGTGTGTTAGCGAAGCGTAACGCACCTTAACCTATGTATATGGCGTGGCTGCGTAAGTCCTGGTAGAGTCTAGAACGGAGAGTTATGTATAAGGTAGAATTATGAGTAGAGTAAGTAGGGCAACCCCCCCATCTGAGCGTGGAAGATGTGGAACACAAGCTGAAATCACAAGAGAGTTATTGGCTCAGAAAAAAGTGGCTAATTGTTTACAATGGGTTGGTTGACCCTAGAACGGCTGCTCTTATCGCTAAACAAATAGGGGTAAGCTGTTATGCATTTAAATTGGGTATTAGTAACGAACAAGATGCTCAATGTAGCGAGCAAGATGCTCAATGTAGCGAGCAAGATGCTCAATGTAGCGAGCAAGATGCTCAATGTAGCAAGCAAGATGCTCAATGTAGCGAGCAAGATGCTCGCACTACGGCAAGGATTTCGTCATTATTGACATTAAGGTTTAAATGTCGAACAGCTTATCAGTAGGGACAGTTCATACAGTGATTTCTTCCTACAACAAGATGGGAGTAGCCGCGTTAGAAACATCCGGAAAAGGAGGTAGGTACAATAGTTAGGGTCTGCTGAATAAGTATTTGAGTAGGGAGTAGGAGTTCAGGAGGAAAGAACAAAACGGTAGTGCGAGCGTCTCGCTCGCTATGATGCTAGGTTTTTCACAAATCCTATCTTATTTTCTTGCACTCCCTCAGCCGGAAAACTCCTGAAGGTCCTTCAAATATAAGGGTTTTCGACTTGTGCAGCCAGCCCTAGTTACAGAATTAGCGATGGTGCAGGTTCCCTCGTGATTCATCCCTCGGATGAAGTAGGGCATAGGGAAACTTCCTAATTAATTTAGGTAAAAGCTTGGAGAGCTACCCAAAAAGAGGGGTTCTAGATATTAAGTGATATTCGAGTTGACTTCGGGTAGGACATAATTGTGTAAGACCTAATTAGAGGTTAACCCTGAGCTTAGTCGAAGGGTGACTTGAAAGGGCAATGATTAGCTCAAGAATCTCCCGCGTTTTAACCGGGAGAGTGTCAATTAACGGTCTAAGCTGTTCGGCATTTAAACCTTAATGTCAAGAATGGCAAAATCCTTGTAGTGCGTTTAGCGAAGCCATGCCGCAGGCTTTGCATCTTGCTCGCTACCCATTCCCAATTTAAATGCATGACAGCTTACCTTCTAAGGCACGATGCTCAAGAGGGTTGGAAGCCCCAAATAAGAGCTCTCGCAAGTTGGGGTACTTCACGAACACTCCCGCGCCATCACTAACTGTCCATTTGGCAGTTGATACACCCCAGTTGGTTCTACAATTGGGTCCCCCTTCTGCCAAGGACGAGAGGAACTCTCACTCGGTACAGCGCGTACCTCTCCAGTGGGATAAGGTAAGGCTGAAGCGTCACCAGGACGGGTGGGTAAGTTCCCAGCACCCGTTATGATGAATGTTCCCTCTTGTTCATCGCTTCGGACAATGCAGCTATTGGCAAGCAGATTGTCGGTATCAATTAGATTTTCGGGTAACTCAGTCAGGCTGTTTTGGATAAAGTCAAGGTTGGGTAAGGTGATGACTCCATCGACTGCTCCACTGGCATTGATATCAACTCGATTATTATTATCTAAAGTAGCTGGGTCGGTGCCTTTGGGGGCTGGACGGAAGGCAAAGCCGAAGAAAACAGGGGTCTTGAAGGTAATATCGCCGCCTCGACCATCACGGGCAAAGGCGAGGATGTCGCTGTCAGCGAAGGCAATCAGGGAGTCGGTGGTGATGGTGATATTACCACCATTGTCGGCACCACTGAAGACACTGGTAGTGATGTCACTGTCACCGCGCAGACGAATGTCTTGAGCTGTGATGTCGATAGCGCCTCCAGCAGATTGCGTGGTGGCGGTAATAATATCGCTGTCAGTCGCGGTTAAGGTGTCTGAGACTTTGAGGGTAATGTTGCCAGCTCTGCTTTGTCCTTGACTCTGAGCCGATATCTGGGAATTATTTTCCAGGGAAAGGGAGTCGGTTTGGATATCAATATCGCCACCAATGCCTTTGGCATCAGGGTTGACCGCCGTGGAAATAGAGCTATTGTTGTCTAGGAAGACCGATTGAGCATCTCGCACCGAGATATCACCAGCATTTCCTCCTCCAAAGGTACTGGCATTCACTTGAGCACCATTGGTCAGTTCTAGGGAAGGGGTTGTTAGCTCAATCCCTTTTGAATTCCCCTCAGCTCCAGGAGCCACCGCGCTGAAGACACCACTGCTGATAATTCCATCGCTCGATTCCCCATCCAGCCGCACCGAATCAGTGGCGGTAATTTTCACCGCACCCGCATTCCCAACCCCATCGGTAGAGGCATCCACTACAGCGCCATTGGTGAGTTCCAGGGAGGCAGTTGTTAGTTCAATCCCCTCCGAATTCCCCTTAGCTCCCGGCTCCACTGTACTAAATACACCACTGGGAATTCCATCGCTTGATTCTCCATCCAATCGGACGGAATCAGTGGCGGTAATTTTAACTGCACCCGCATTCCCCAACCCGAAGGTAGAGGCAGCCACTCCAGCACCATTGGTCAGTTCTAAGGAGGCAGTTGTTAGTTCAATCCCCTCCGAATTCCCCTCAGCTCCCGGCTCCACCGTACTAGATACACGACTGGAAAATCCATCGCTGTCTTCCCCATCCAAGCGCACCGAATCGGTAGCGGTAATTTTAACTGCACCCGCATCCCCAACCCCAAGAGTAGAAGCACTCATTTGAGCACCATTAGTCAGTTCCAAGGAGGCAGTTGTTAGTTCAATTCCCCCAGAGTTCCCCTCAGCTCCAGGAGCCACCTGGTTGGATATATTACTGGGAAATCCATCGCTTGATTCCCCATCCAAGTGCACCGAATCGGTAGCGGTAATCTTCACCGCACCCGCATCCCCAACCCCGAAGGTAGAAGCACTCATTTGAGCACCATTAGTCAGTTCCAAGGAGGCAGTTGTTAGTTCAATTCCCCCAGAGTTCCCCTCAGCTCCAGGAATCACCTGGTTGGATATATTACTGGTAAATCCATCGCTGTCTTGCCCATCCAAGCGCACCGAATCGGTAGCGGTAATCTTCACCGCACCCGCATCTCCAACTCCGCCAGTAGAGGCATTCACTTGAGCACCATTGGTCAGTTCCAAGGAGGCAGTTGTCAGCTCAATTCCCCCAGAGTTCCCCTCGGCTCCCGAAACCACCTGACTGAATACACCACTGGGAATTCCATCGCTTGGTTCCCCATCCAAGCGCACTGAATCAGTGGCGGTAATTTTAACTACACCCGCATCCCCAACCCCGAAGGTAGAAGCACTCACTTGAGCGCCATTGGTCAGTTCTAAGGAGGCAGTTGTTAGTTCAATTCCCCCAGAATTCCCCTCAGCTCCAGAAGTTACCTGGCTGACTACACGACTGGAAAATCCATTGCTTTTTTCCCCATCCAAGCGTACCGAATCAGTGGCGGTAATTTTAACTGCACCCGCATCCCCAACCCCAAGAGTAGAGGCACTCACTCGAGCACCATTAGTCAGTTCCAAGGAGACAGTTGTCAGCTCAATCCCCCCAGAGTTCCCCTCAGCTCCAGGAGCCACCTGACTGAATATACCACTGCTGATAATTCCATCACTCGATTCCCCATCCAAGCGCACCGAATCGGTAGCGGTAATTTTAACTGCACCCGCATCCCCAACCCCGAAGGTAGAAGCACTCACTTGAGCGCCATTAGTTAGTTCCAAGGAGGCAGTGGTCAGCTCAATCCCTTCCGAGTTCCCCTCAGCTCCAGGAAGCACCTGACTGAAGACACCACTGGCAGATCCATCGCTCGATTGCCCATCCAAGCGCACTGAATTAGTCGTGGTAATCTTCACCACACCCGCATTCCCAGCCCCAAAGGTAAGGGTACCTAGTGTCGCCCCCTCGGTCAAGAAGAGGGACTTAGCCGTCACCTGAATCTCACCCCCTGTAACACCCGCTACATTGGTAAAGCTCGCGGTCCCCACACTTTCTGCAATAGAAATGTCCCCCTCGCTGTTGAAGGTGATATTCCCTCCCAATAAACCACTGGAAAAGACATTAGCCCCCCGATTGAGAGTAATATCACCCTCAGCCTTTAGCCTGACATCGCCACCATCGCCAAAGTAAGTATCAGAAAGCTCAAAGGCAGAGGCACTAACTGTGCCATTAAGAGTAATACTGCTGCGAGAATCAATAAAGACAGAACCCCCGCCAAAAATATCTCTTGCGTCAATCGAGCCAACAGTAATACCGTTGGGGGTGTCTAGTGCTAAGTTCGGCTGATACTGATTCGTCAACAAAACTTTGCCCCCATCGGTGAGGTCAAAGACCAAGATATCGCCGATAGTGATGTCTGCACTGGTTGGGGTATTCGGAAAATCTAAAGGAGGGAAGAAAAAATCATTACCAGTTCCAGAGAAAAATGGAACTCCGATCGCACTTGGGTCTACTCCCGCCCGAATATCCAACGTCGGTTCGCTTCTACCGTCAATATTTATAGTCGTGCCATCCGATAAGGTAACAGTTTCCTGTAAACCATTGGTGGGGTCTGCCCCAGTAATAAAGACAAAGCCAGGAATCTCCACCTTACCCCCAGCTACAATATGCAGAGAACTTCCCTGGTAAGCACCAATCAACACATCTCCCATCGTCCGAATCACCGGGTCATTGAGACTCTCCAAATCCCCCAAACTCCCATCCAACCGCTCTATGCGAAAACTGCCCCCACTCCAATAGTGAGCATCTCCCCCCACTTGAGCCGCACTTCGCAGCACCATATTCCCACCAGAAAACAACCCACTATCGGGATGATTGAGGGCAAAAATATCCACCCCTTGATTCCCCTGCACCCACAACTGTCCTCTCGCTGCTGCCATAAAAGGTGCATCCACGCTATCCCTGATCCGCACCGTATCTTGCGCTTCCAGGGTCAAATCTCCCCCAGCATAGAGTTGACCCTGTAAATCCAAATTTCCAGCCGAGAGCGTCAAATCCTGCCCTACTGCCAAATTTCCAGCATTGGCAATCTCTCCACTTTGATTCGCCCCATACTGCAACCCCAAAGGTACACTCACCGTTAACAACGATGAGTCCTCTGGATTTGCTGCACTAAACGATGAGCCATCCTCAAACCCTATAGAATGAGCAGTAGTTGCCACAAACGAACCCTCAACATCCAGTTGAGCATTCGACCCAAACAAAATCCCATGGGGATTGAGTAAAAATAGATTGGCAGCACCATCAACTCCCAAGGTTCCCAAAATATTCGAGGGATTTGCCCCAGTTACCCGCGACAGAATAGTCTCAATCCCTGCTGGATTGGCAAAATAAACCCGTTGTAACTCCTCAACATTGAACTCAGTAAAGCTGTGAAACAGATTGACACCTCGCGCTGCTCCCCCCTCAATCAAATCCGCTGGCTTCCCTTTCACCTCAGCATCAGGCGTGACACGAGAACTCTCAGCCCCTAAACTTGTATCTGGTGTAATCTGAGCAACAGCACATTTTCCCCAAAAAGCACTGGCGAACAACCCCATGAGAGTGATTGTCCCACTTAGGGTTAAACCACTGGCTAGCCCTAACATCCAGCATCCACGGTACATAAGTTGAGTCATCATGGGCTTTATCTCCTTTGGGACAGCTCACTTGAGCGCTCACGGCAATTCATGCCATCAAAATTTTCCGAAAATAAAAACAGGAGGAGTCAGGTGAATAATTGTACAATTATACTGACCAGCAGGTACATAAGCATAGTTTCAGGTCATATTTCGGGAAACGAGAATCACATCATGACGGATTCAAGCGATCGCCCTTCGGCTGGTAACCCAACCAATCGCAACGAACAGCCCGAATCTCGTCACGCTGTAGCCGAACGCAAGCGGTGCTACGAAATGGAGGAGAAATACAGGTGGACATTGCTGCGAATAGAGCCAACTGGAGACAAAACCCTGAAATACAATTGTGTGTTTGAGGGTCAAACCGAATTTCCGAATTACATGATGGAGGACTAATCAATGGGTAGAAAGTACATCATCTTTCGTGCAGACTGGAGTGAGGAGCAGGGAGCCGAAAACAGGATACTGGCACATACAGGCGCAATCACCGATATTCTTGCCGAACACTTTGACTCTTCTGGTCAGTCCTCTCCTACCCCAGGTTACAGACTTAGAGAGTACCATCGGATTGAAAAATTTGCCAAAGAACATTTCTTGGCTGCTAGCACCCACAGCCGAGTGGGAGATTGGCAAGTAATCCGGGTTGAGGAGTATGAATCAAAAATCCCTGGCGTTGATTTTGACTCTATTGTCATCTGCTACTGCCAATACTCCCCCGTCTCCACCCCCCTAGAACCCTTACCAGAAATTCGGGTTCCGCAGCAGTTGCAAGACGCAAAAGGTTGATACAGCCACACGACAAATCAGTGCAAGATTTGTGTCCAGGTATTTACAGCGTTTTCAGACTCAATGTGATACACCATTTCCAAGAGTAGAAAAGCACTGTCTCATCGTTACTGTACTACACCGTGTTAGAAAGTGCTGTAGCACTGGAGGGTTCTATTAAATGCCCAGTCAACATCATCAAACCAGCGTCCATCGCCTTTTAGGATTTCTCTTTCTCAGTAGCCTTACCCTTTCCCTATGGCTCGGTCATCTTCCCTCCATTGCTCAACCGGCTGCACCGGGAAATGTAGCAACAACCCAATCTGGCAATGCCAGTCAACTCGTGCAACAAGGGGTTGAGTCCTACCGGACAGGAGATTATCAAGGGGCGATTGAACCCTGGCAAAACGCCTTAGAACTCTACCAAAGGACCAATAATCGCGCCAACGCCGCCATTATCCGGGAAAACCTAGCAAGAACCTATCAAAAAATCGGTCACATTGAGCAGGCAATCAGCTATTGGCAACAAGCCATGGCTGACTATCAAAAACTAGGTGACTGGCAGCAAATAGGGCGAACGAAAACCGAACTGGCTCAAGCCTACAGCCGCTTTGGACAAGCCAGAAAAGCGATCGCGCTTTTATGTGGCGTCCCTGATTCTCGCCAACAGGAGAGTTGCCCTGAAGGCAGTGCTGTGCAAATTGCCCAAGCGCATCACGATCGAGACGGAGAAATAGCCGCCCACGGGAGTCTAGGAGAAGCCTATCGCCTCAGAGGGGATTACGACCAAGCGATCGCCCATTTAAACAGGAGCTTAAAAATTGCCCAAGAGCTTAATCACCCAGCCTCTGCCGCTTCTACTCTAAACAATATAGGCAACGTCTACATGGCTCAAGCTCAACTCACAGAGGGTTATGCCAACTCCGCCCAGCAACGCGGTGCTAACACTAAGGCATCAGAATTTCGACAAGAGGCGATTGAATATTACCAGCAAGCTCAAACCCATTTTCAACAGAGTCTCCAACTTGCTCAAAACGACCAATTTGCTCAAATGCGGGTGTTACGCAATTTAATTAAACTTTATTACCGCCCGAAAGAATCAACCTTACCCAACGCCGCAAACAACGCAGCAACAACCCTCAAACAAGCTCAGGACTTACTCAAGCAGCTACCGGATTCTCAAGATAAAGTCTATGCCGCCATCGAATTAGCTAAACTGGAGCAGCCAATGACCCCAGTTAGTCCCTGCGGTAAGCGTCTGCTAGAAGGACAGGCAGAAGAACTCCTCAATCAAGCCGTCTCAATTGCTCAACGTCTTCAGGACTCCCGTTCCGAGTCATTTGCCTTGGGTGAATTGGGTCATCTCTATGAATGCCGCCAAGACTATAAGAACGCCCAAGAATTCACTCGCAAGGCACAGTGGGTGGCGGACAACAATCAATCGGCTAAAGATAGTCTGTATTTGTGGGAGTGGCAGGCAGGACGCATCTTCAACGCCCAAGGGAATGAAACTGAGGCTCTCAAAGCTTATGAACAAGCGATCGCGACACTCAACGATATCCGAAATGAGCTTCTGATTGCCGAGCGAGACTTACAGTTTGACTTTCGGGATGCGATTAATCCTCTCCACCGGGAGTTGGCTCAGTTAAGGTTAGAGCGTGCTGTTTTGAAACCAAGAGATAGTCAAGATTATAAAAAGGAACTAGACTCTGCCCTCGAAACCATTGATTCCCTAAAACTCGCAGAACTGCAAAATTACTTCGGGAATGATTGTGCCTTAACACTCATCAGTCAGGAACGGGTTGACGAACTGGTTGGGGAAAACACCGCTGTCTTTAGCTCGATTATTTTAAGCGATCGCACCGCGATTCTGGTCAGTCTTCCCAACGGTGAAAAGCGGCTGAAGTGGATCGACGTTGATAGTCAGAAGCTTCGGGAAGACATTAACCAATTTCGCCGGGGACTAGAGCGCAGACGTGACATTATCTATAACCCAAAACCAGCCCAGGAGCTGTACAACAGGATTATTGCCCCTTTTGCCAATGATTTAAACTCAGCACCGATAGACACTCTCGTTTTCATCCAGGATGGCATCTTACGCAGCATCCCAATGGCTGCCCTTCACGACGGTGAGAAATTCTTGGTGGAAAACTATGCCATTGCCACAACCCCCAGTCTTAACCTGACCAATCCGCAAGCTTTGAACCGTCAAAACCTTCGCGTTTTAGCCTTAGGTTTAACCCAAGAAAGTGAAGTCAATGGGCAAACGTTTTCAGCGTTGACCAATGTTAAAACTGAACTCAAGGAAATCGAGACTCAATTTCCCGGTAGCAAAACACTCTTGAATGAGGATTTTATCCAAGAGAGCATGGAAAAAGAACTGAGTCAAACCGTTTACCCAATTCTTCACATCGCCACCCACGGTCAGTTTAGTGCGATTCGAGAGGACACCTTTCTCGTCACTGGCAATAACGACAAACTCACCCTCAATGATCTAGAAAACATCATCAGCCGCGTTAGTCGTAAACCCGACTCCGGCGACTTGCTTGCCCTCACAGCTTGTCAAACAGCAGTCGGAGATGACCGAGCTGCTCTGGGTTTAGCTGGCATTGCCGTGCAAGCCGGTGTCAGCAGTGCCTTAGCTTCCCTTTGGTTTGTCAATGATGCCTCCACAGCCGAGTTGGTGACAGAGTTTTATGCCAACTTGCGCCGTCCCGGCGTGAGCAAAGCCGAGGCTTTACGTGCAGCTCAGCGAAAACTGATTGAGGCGAAGGACACAGAAGAAATTAATGACCAATATGCCCACCCCGCCTACTGGGCACCGTTTATCCTCATCGGCAATTGGCTTTAACTAAGGGTTGCTGTCGGGAGTTGTGAGGTGAGTTACATCCAGATGTGACTAAACCCGCCCAGACGCGCCATGGCGCGTCTCTACAATAGTTTCTAGACTAGAGCAAATATTAATGCCACTCCAAGCCTTGATAGCTAATGGTTTCGGTTTTGTGCAGCAAGCCCCAATTACCACAGGTTACTGGCGATTTGGCTTAAGTTCTCAATCCGTTCATACTCCTCGTCAATTAGTTCTGCTGCCTCTAATTCAGCTAGGTCCTCTAGCAAGGTTGAACCCACCTTTCCCAGCCTGGATTTGTCAGCCAACTTGAGCGCTTCACCTAAAGCGTCGTACCATAAACTTGCCTTGGCATAGAAATCGGATTTGTTTGAGCTATCGACAAACATACCTTCCAAAGCCGAAGGCATCTCTACAACCTTAATATCTGCCGTAGCAATCAAATCACTCGATGCGTTATCTGGGTCACATAAGATGGTGACTTGCCAAAGATAAGTGTGGCCTACTTTAAGTTTTGGTCTGTCCTCTGGCAAGGGCAATGTCATAATCCCTGGCGAACTCTCCCATAAAATTGGCTCACCGATTAATTGGAGGTTACCGTTCGAGTCATATTCAAAGAGCCTAAATTCCATCGGTTTGGTGGTCGAGTCAGGAACAAACCAAGCAAAAGTCGGGCGAGTTGAAGCTGTTTGTCCAACATGACTCTGAGGCGCTAGGGCTGTTAGGGGTATCCCTTTACCTTCACACCCACCTCTGGGACCTGCTTGTCCTGTATAGTCACTTGGAGGCTCCTGATCAGCAGGGGGTACATAATTAGCTAGAGCCGCCGGAGTTATGACCAGCGATAAGCCTAAAACACAGCTAGTTACCAGTCTAGTGTTGATGGGGTTGCTCAGAAATTCCAGGGTTTTAGTTTTCATAATCTCTGGTGCTAGCAATTTGGGTTAAACTGTAACACAATCCATTCCTGGATGTTGGCGGGTTACGGCTATCGCCAAACCCACTATGGCGGACTGACACAGCTAAAATTTTGGAATAGATTTTACCATTGAATCGGGCGCACGTCGGTGCGCCCCTACGGTTTCGCAGCTAAACGAATCATCTTATTTTTCTCAAGAAAAAGGATTTAACGCTATCTCCAACTTTACCCAGGTTCCAGTACCGACTTACGAGGGGCCAGGTTAACTCGCATAGAGTTCCTCGGGGAGAAAGAGGCTCTCGCTTAAATGTCCCCCCTAGTTGTTTCGCCAGATTTTTACATTGCTTTGTCCCTCGGTTTTCAGAGGATGAACAGATGCCGGAGCCGTTATCTTTAATACTCAAACTGTACCAGCCCTGATTGGGCTTGCCAATAGCACTGAGGCGAGTTACTCCTTTGGCATGTTTTCCCACATTGCACAGCGCCTCTTCGAGAAACTGGCAGAGTTCCCGCTTTTGCTCAAGGCTCAGGGATTGAGACTCAATTGGAGCAAATGTGCGGACTTTAACCTTGAGAGTCTTAAAGTTGGGAAAGTTATCTCGCTGAAGCGTCTCCCTATAGACTTTATAGAACAGTTCGTGAATTGGCAGCTTTAAGTCGAGTTTGAAGCCGCTTCCTAGGAGAAGGCTTTCTTCTTGAGTGAGAGCTTCTCGTTGCAGGTATTCACCAACTCCCCGAATTTCCTGGTTAAGATTCTCTAATTCTGAGAGAAAGGGGTTTTGTGGTGAGTCTTCTCGAATATCCCTCAAAACATTAGCCAGTGTTTGCAAAGGACCATTATGAATGACATTAAATGTGTGTTCAATAGTGCCTTGGCGAACGTAAATCTCAGACCTCAAAACTTGGTCATGTTGATAAAAGGCAAAAGCACTCAGTCCTAAACCATTGAGGGTCAAAATTAATAAAACAGGTGCTACGGTAATCCACCACCCCCAAGCTAGAAACACATAACCAATTCCAACGATCCCCAGGCTAACAATGCCAAAACCAAACAGACTTTTCCAAGGGGATTGAGTCAGCCGCCCCAGACTAATTGCGACAAAACCCCAACCTAAAATCCATAAATATTCCCACCCATCTGACCAAGTCCTTAACAGCGATCGCCCATCCAGAACAGCACTGAGAATTTGACTCGTAGAATGAGCATGAAATTCCACGCCATAAATCTGCCCAGGAGGATTGAGATTGGTAATGGCAGAAGTCTTGACGATATCTTTGACGCTGGGAGCTGTTATACCAACAATAACAATGCGATCGCGAATCCAACTGGGATTAAAATTCCCGGTTTTGATCTGATTAAGTGAGAGAGTCCGAAACCGTTCTCGACCACTCCGAAAATTAAGCAAGACTTGAACCCCCCCTGCATCCGTTCCCACATATCCACCGGAATTGGGCAAAAAGCGAGGGAGTGTCGTTGAACCAAACCTGATCGCATGAGGATCATGAATGTCATTTTCTGGAGAAATGCCTTCAGAGGCTAAATAAATTTCTGCCAGACGCAGAGATAAAGAAAACTGGTATCCTGGGGAAGTAGGCGTTACTAGAAGAGAGCGCCTGATCTTACCATCTTTATCGAGAATAGTATCTGAAAAACCAACTTGCTTAGGGGGTAATTCGGGAGGTGGTGCAATTTGAAGTGGCGCAATTTGAACGGGTAATACTTTTTCAATCCCAATAATATTTTTGAACTCCTCAAAAACCGCAACCCGTTCATCGTGACCCGGATTAACTGGTAAATCCCGAACGATATCAAGACCGATAGCTCTGGGTTTGTAGGTTTGCAATGTTCTAAATAATCTGGCAATTTCTTGATCCGGTATGGGATAGCTTCCTACATCCTGGATATCCGCTTCATCAATTCCAATAATGACGATCCGTTCATCGATAGGTTCAGCAGGACGCAGACGCAGGAAGGTATCGAGCATTATCCACTCTAGACTTTGAAGTGAACCATTGAGACGAGCGAGTATTACCAGTCCAGTCACCACAATTCCTGGCAGTGATCCTCCACGCCAGATGACAATTTCCTTTTTTATTTTTTGCCAAAGACTTCGCCGCAACAGCTTCTTCCTTGCTTAAGTGATCAATCAATAAACCCTTCTTCTCTCGCTCGCATCTCGGTTTGAATTCGCAGATTCTTCCCCTCTTCCGGATAAACACCCAGAACGTCTCGAATCTTCGTCCAGTAGTGAAGCACGGTTCGGGTTGTTATCTGCATCCGCTCAGCAATTGCCTTATCTTGCAATCCCTCTTGAAATGCTAGGATGAGTACCTCCAGCCACTCTGGCTTGACTTCTCCTCCTGGCATATTTAGGTCTTTGGTATGGGTTAATCCCTGGAATGCCCAATCAACTCGGGTTAACATATCCTGACTGGAGAAACCTTTATCAACCACGGTGAAACCCCCTTTATGCTCGTCAATTTCATGGTTAATCCGCACCAAGGCATTGACATAGGTACTTAACACGACGAGATTGAGATCGGGGTACTGATGCATCACTGTCCGCAGGAGTTTAATGCCCGTCTCAGTTTTAGCTGTCTTTCCAGAGACTTCTGGAATAGAAAGATCCATAATAACCAGGTCAGGCTGAAATGTTTCCACTTGCTCCAGAGTACTTTGTTGCGTTTGAGCGGTTCGGATTTGA
This sequence comes from Coleofasciculus sp. B1-GNL1-01, assembly GCF_040220235.1. Classification (NCBI taxonomy): domain Bacteria; kingdom Bacillati; phylum Cyanobacteriota; class Cyanophyceae; order Coleofasciculales; family Coleofasciculaceae; genus Coleofasciculus; species Coleofasciculus sp. B1-GNL1-01. The sequence goes on along the minus strand of NZ_JAVJTO010000044.1, from coordinate 116,247 downwards.
GCCTCTGGGTATTGCCGTTGCAACACCTCGATTGTGCCACCCATGGTTAATTCGTGGTCTTCAACGACAAGGATCTTCATCTTCTCTGGCTTTGGTAAGTCTTTGCTGATCATCAATCCGTCAACCCTCAGAGTTTGCTATTCACCATCTGGACTTGAGACTAAGTAGAACACGCTGGATGTGTGGCAGTTTTGCGCGATCACCTGCTCTCAAAGTCCAAGGGAAAAGTTTTTCAGTAAAATTTTACTCGATAGCGCCTGTTGTGTTCCCACACTGGGGATTCCTTGGATGAGAATGTGACTGTGATTAGCCAAACCCAGCCTATAGTACAAACGTTTTAATCCTGACCACCCTTGCCCATCCTATATAAATCGACTTGCCTGGGGATGGTGCAAGACTGAATTCATACGTTGCTAAGTTACTGTATAGTAGATTACAAATAAGGGTTTGTTTTCCCTCAAATCGAGGAAAACTCTCACCATTGTAGCTAGCTGTTCAAGCTGGGGACACCGGGGAGATAAATTCGCTCTTGCACTAGGGAGACATAAGGGAGCAGGGAAACGAGGACTGGACACCCCCAATTTTTTGTCTTTACCGACTGAATCATTTTTTGGGGAGTATTTTTCTACCAACGTTTGAAATCAACTCAATTAGACCTTATCCGATATGTAGGGTGATGGTGCTGTAGTCAATAGGATGAGCAGCGGTTGTTCACATCACATCCCAACTGATGAGAGTCAATCAATAGTATACGCTATGTATAGCCACAGTGACAGTCACTCTTTATCGCTATTTCAGGCACTGTTTAATCAAGCACTCGACGCCATGGCGATCGCGGATGATCAAGGACAGTATGTTGAGGTCAATCCAGCGGCTTGTCGCCTATTTGGTGTATCTCGTGAGGAACTCTTAGGATGCCGCATCTCAGACTTTGCTGACTTGGAGTTTGATTTCCAAGAGGCGTGGCGTATTTTTCTGGAACAGGGACACGTAAAGGGGGAGTTTCGTCTCCGGTGCCGGGATGGGACAATCCGGGAGACGGAATATTCAGCAACCGCTAATGTGATCCCCCATCGCCATTTATCCATTTTGCGAGATATTACCGAACGCAAACAGGTAGAAGCCGAGTTGCGCCAAAGTGAAGAACGCCTCAACCTGGCTCTCGATACGGCTCAAATGGGAATTTGGGACTGGAATCTGTTGACAAATCAGATTTGTTGGTCAGAGTATCATGAACTGCTGTTTGGCTTGACTCCAGGGACTTATGATGGCACATACAAGACGTTTGAGGCTTGTATTCATCCGGATGACCGAGAAGCCGTTAAGCAAGCGGTGAACCGTTCTCGGTTAGAACAACATGAGTATGATCATGAATTTCGGGTAGTGTGGTCAGATGGGAGTATTCACTGGATTGAGGGAAAGGGAAAATATATCTATAACCAAATGGGTCAAGCGGTGCGGATGATCGGTACAGTGATCGATATTAGCGATCGCAAACAAGCTGAAACCCAAATCTATCGCTTGAATGCTGAGTTAGAACAACGAGTCATTGAGCGTACCCAAGAACTTCAGCGTACTAATGACAACTTAAAACATGAAATTCAGGAACGCAAACGCGCTGAAGCTGCGGTGCATTTGCAAGCTCAACAAGAACGGTTAATCAGTGCGATCGCGCAACAGATTCGTCAGTCTTTAGATCTAAATCAGATTCTGAACACGACCGTAAGCCAAGTGCAGCAATTGTTGGCTTGTGATCAGGTGGTGATTTACCAAACTCATGGCGATGGTACGGGAAAGCTTGTCGCCCAAGCCTTAGCCTCAGACTGTTCGGTTCCCCAAGACCATTCTCTCCCTGACTTAATCTTTCCTCCAGCTTGTCATCAATTTTACTGTTGCGGCGGAATTCATACCATTGCGGATGTTGAACGGGATGACATCGGATACTGTTTAGCTGATACTGTCAGGCAGTTTGGGGTTAAATCCAAACTCGTGATGCCGATTCTGGAGAATGAAACCCTGTGGGGATTACTGATTGCTCATCACTATACCACCAGAAAATGGCAACCGTGGGAAGCTGAACTCCTCTGTTCATTAACGACTCAAGTCACAATCGCCATCCAACAAGCCCAACTCTATTCCCAACTTCAAGCCGAATTAAGGGAACGTCAACACATCCAACAAGAACGCGATCGCTTGTTTAACCTTTCCCTGGATATCCTGGCGATTGCCAACTTTGAGGGGTACTTTATCGATGTCAATCCCGCTTTGGAGAAAACCCTGGGTTTTACCTCTGAAACGTTAACCACCCAACCCTTTATCCAATGGGTTCATCCTGAGGATCGCCTCGCAACTCAGGCGCAAATGAAAAAACTGGCATCTGGGATTACAGTTAAGTCCTTTGAGAATCGGTATCGTTGTCAAGATGGGTCATACAAATGGTTGTCTTGGACTGGCGTGCCATTTCTGGAAGAGCAGTTAATTTATGTTGTTGCTCACGATATTACAGAACGTAAACAGGCAGAACAAGCCCTACAAGAAAGTGAACAGCGCTTTCGCACCGTAGCCGATTTTACTTATGACTGGGAATATTGGCGAGATCCCGATGGCAGCTTTATTTATGTTTCTCCCTCTTGTCAACGGATCACAGGTTATCAGGCTGAGGAATTCCTCAATAATCCTCGCTTGTTTGAGGCAATTGTTCATCCCGATGATCGCCAGAGAATTGCTGAACATATACGCCAACAGCTAGACAATCCCCATATCTACTCAACCGACTTTCGCATCATTACTCGCACCGGATCGATCCGTTGGATTGCCCATGCTTGCCAACCTGTTTATAGTGAGGATGGACGATGGCTAGGTCAACGAGCCAGTAACCGTGATATTAGCGATCGCAAGCAAGCGGAAGAAGCCCTCTATTACCGCGAACAACAATTTAGGGCGTTGGTGGAAAATTCACCGGATATTGTTGCCCGATTCGATCACCAATTGCGTCATCTCTATGTAAATCCAGCAATCGAACAAGTCACAAAATGTTCCCCTCAAACTTTTATCGGTAAAACCAATGGGGAGTTGGGAATGCCGCCAGATAAAGTCCAGTTTTGGGATGAAGCCCTACGATCTGTCTTGACAACTGGACAAGAACAACTGATTGAGTTTGACTTTGCCACCAGCAAGGGGATGAAATTTTTTCACTCTCGCATCGTCCCTGAATTTAATGCCGATGGCACAATTCGGTCTGTGTTAAGTGTTACCCGAGACATTACGGCGCATAAACAGATAGAAGTGGCACTCCAACACGCCAAAGACGCCGCCGAAGTCGCAAATCGGGCGAAAAGCGAATTTTTGGCAACGATGAGTCACGAACTCAGAACCCCTCTCAACGGCATTTTAGGCTATGCTAAACTCCTGCAAAACGATACTAATTTAACTGAAACTCAACGCGAGAGTTTAACGATTGTTTACCAATGTGGTGAACATTTACTCACGTTAATTAATGATATTTTAGACTTTTCTAAGATTGAATCCCAGAAATTAGAACTTAACCCCACTGAGTTTCATTTGCCAACCTTTCTCAGCAGCATCGGCAGTCTTTTCCGTCTGCGTGCTAGCCAAAAAGAGATTGACTTTACATACCAACTCTTATCTCCTCTTCCCCAGACTGTTATCGCTGATGAGAAACGGTTGCGACAGGTTCTGATCAATTTACTTAGTAATGCAGTGAAGTTTACGGATCAGGGTAGCGTGACGTTTACAGTTGGTGATGTGGACATTGAGGTTAATGAAGAAGATGGGGAAGATCAATCAAAATCATCCTCTAGGAAGCGAAGGAACAACACTTCTCCAACTCGCAGGATTCGTTTTCAAGTCGAAGATACAGGAATTGGCATCGATCCGCAACAATTAAGCGAAATCTTTTTACCCTTCCATCAAGTAAGCGATCTCACCCATGCTGTTGAAGGGACTGGATTGGGACTTGCTATCAGCCAGAAGTTGGTTCAACTGATGGGTAGCACGATTCAGGTTAGTAGTACTTTGGGTCAAGGCAGTATATTTTGGTTCGATTTAGAGTTGTCTGATGTGTCCGGCGGACAAGCCTCAAATCCATTAAGCGATCGCCGACTCATTGGCGTAAAAGGACAACAGCAAACTCTTCTCATTGTTGATGATAATGCGATTAATCGGTCTTTCTTACAAGAATTACTCAAACCGTTCGACTTGAACATTTTTGAAGCCGTGGATGGTCAAGATTGTTTACAAAAGGCAGTTGAGATTCAGCCTGATCTGATCTTAATGGACTTAATCATGCCGGGACTAGATGGTTTGACTGCAACGCGGCGACTACGCCAATTGCCTCAGCTCGAAAAGACGGTTATTATTGCCATATCCGCTAATGTTTTCGAGACGACCCAGCAGGAGAGTTTAGCGGCTGGATGCCAAGACTTTCTATCAAAACCTGTGCCAATCCAGCAACTCCTGGAATTATTGATTGTCCATTTAGGTGTGGAAGGCATTTATGAAGAACCCAGAGATTCAAAAACGGGTAAATTGGAAACCAATACGATACCGCTGGTTCCTCCACCGGCTTCAGAACTAGCTATTTTGTCAGAATTGTTGGTAATGGGGGATATTCAAGGCATGATCGATCAAGCGCAGCATTGGGAAAATGTAAACAGTCAATGGATTCCCTTTGCAAAACAAATTCATCATCTCGCTAGAGGTTTTCAGCTAAAAAAAATAGAGCAACTTATTAATCAATATACCTCGTAAATAAAACTTAACTTATAAGGCATAATTAATCAGCCATAAGGTATAAACGAAATACTATTGCTTATGTTAAAGTAATTCATATATTGTATCAATGGCTAAATAAAATATAGGTTTAACTAATTACCATTTATGGATAATTCAACCCCCAAAACTCCCAAACTATTGATCGTTGACGATCAACCTCATAACCTAGGTATTTTGTTTGACTTTTTGACGCGATCTGGCTTCAAAATATTTGTGGCGTTAGATGGTGAAAGTGCCATTCAGCGCACCAAAGTCACTAAGCCTGATCTGATTATTTTAGATGTGATGATGCCAGGAATTGATGGGTTTGAAACCTGTAAACGATTGAAACAAAATCCATCCACTCAAGATATTCCGATCATCTTTATGACGGCACTTTCAGACACAGTCGATAAAGTTCAAGGCTTTAAGCTAGGTGCTGTCGATTATATCACCAAACCCATTCACCAAGAAGAAGTGCTGAGTCGAATTCAGACTCACATCAAGCTATATCATCTGCAAAATCAACTGCAAACTAAAACCGAAGAACTTGCCCACTTAAATCAGAATCTAGAAGAAATTGTTCAAGCTAGAACGCAACAACTCATTGAGCAAGAGAAAACCGCTTTAATCGGACGGCTGACTCAGGGAATCGTGCATAATTTACGAAATCGTATTCAGCTTATTTTATCGTATAAATGTTTGGCTACGGGAGAAATGACCGAAGAAGCGGTTTCTCCAGAAACGACATTCGCTTATATTGAAAAGATGGCGGAAGCAACCTGGGATATGAGTCAAATCCTGGATAATCTCATGCACAAGAGCAAAATGGATCACTCCTTGCAGTTAACTCCGCTGAATATTAATGATATCTTAAAAAAAGAACTCGATTTTTGGCAGGCTAATCTTCAATTTAAACACAAGGTTAAAAAAAAATATGTTTTGGATGAGCATATTCCCTTAATCCCTTTAGTTTATACTGATATCTCCCAAATCTTGGATAATTTAATCGGTAATGCCCTAGATGCTATGTGGGATAAGGACGAACAAACGTTAACAATTATCACCCGGCAGGATGAAAACAATCTTTACATTGATGTCCAAGATACAGGGTGTGGAATAGCCCCAGAAGATCTATCCAAAGTTTTTGATCCATTTTATACCACTAAACCATTGAAGGGTGAGGAAAAACAGCGAAATCAACCCACAGGCACAGGACTGGGTATTTATACTTGCAGGCAGATCTTGAAAGGTTTTGGGGGGGATATCAAAGTAACCAGTGAACTTAACAAAGGAAGTATTTTTACTGTGAGAATACCCAAGCAAAACAATGGATAAAAAAGCAGATAAAGGAAACCTATTAGTTGTTGAAGACAATCCAACCAATCTGAGTTTTCTGTTCACTTACTTGACAAAATCCGGATTCAAGGTACTGGTTGCAACGGATGGAGAAACCGCGATCCAGCGTGTTGAAGCAGCTCAACCTGATCTGATTTTGTTGGATGTGATGATGCCGGGGATTGATGGGTTTGAGGTGTGTAAACGACTTAAAGAAAATCCTTCAATGCGGGATATTCCAGTCATTTTCATGACTGCCCTTTCAGATACTCTTAACAAGGTTCATGGATTTGAGATTGGCGCTGTTGATTATATTACCAAACCGATTCAGCCGGAAGAGGTTGTTAGCCGCATCCAAACTCACCTAACGCTGCGAAATTTGCAAAAGGAACTGCAAGCCAAAAATGAACGCTTATTAAAATCCCAACGGCAAGAGAAGCAGCGAACATTAGAACTTGAAGAGGCATTACACAAGCTGCAACAAACGGAAGTTCAATTAATTCAAGCGGAGAAAATGTCTTCCTTTGGCAAGATAGCGGCAGGTATTGCCCATGAAATTAATAATCCCGTTAATTTTATCTATGGCAACCTGTACCACGCCAATGAATATATTCAAGAACTCTTTGAGTTAATCAAACTTTACCAACAAACCTATACTCATCCAACCGAGCCAATTACTCGCAAAATTCAGGCGATTGAGCTAGATTTTATCCAATCTGATTTACCTAAACTCTTGGACTCAATGCAGGTAGGGGCTGAACGAATTCGCCAAACTGTATCCTTGCTCAAAAATTTCTTCCATTTACATGAAGCTGAGTTGAAGTTCGTCGATATTAATCAAGATATAGATAACACGCTCTTGCTTTTAGAGTATCACTTAGACGCTAAAGCTGGACGAGTAAAAATTAACGTGATCAAAAATTATGGTAGTTTGCCTCTTGTGAAATGTTATGCCAGTGAACTCAATCAAGTATTTATGAATATGCTTACCAATGCTATTGATGCTTTAGATGAGAAGTATGGCAAACTCAATTTAGAGAGTGATATGTGGTCAGTTAGAGGAGATCAGGAAGAAGAGAGAAAATTTGTGCGATCGCCACTCACTCCCGATCACTCCCAAACCCCTACGATTGAGATTAGTACGGAAACTGTAGACGAGGCGAAGGTTATTATCCGCATCGCTGATAACGGATCAGGAATGACAGAGGAGGTAAGTCAGAGGCTATTTGATCCATTCTTTAGCACCAAACCCGTCGGTTCTGGAACAGGTTTAGGATTGACGATTAGTTACCAGATCATCGTGGAAAAGCACCGAGGTCAATTATGGGTCACGAGTGAGAGGGGAAACGGTACAGAGTTTGTGATTGAGATTCCGATTCAATCGTAAAAGGGAACAGGTAGAGGGGGAGCGGGGGAAGCAATAGTTTTAGGTTGGCTTGACAAAGGAAATTTAACTGATTAAACTTCAGGAAAAATTGCCCATTTTCACTAAGGGGCTAAATTTCTAATAAATCTAGCACGGCATTTTTGATTTTTGAAGCATCTTTTATAAATCTACAAAAAGGGATTTGGTAAGTCCATGTTTTATAGAATTCTTCGTTTTTGTGATAGGAATTTGGTAAAAATATATGAGGAATATTTAATAGAGTACAAAGGATATGTCCGTGCAAGCGATTTGTAATTACTAAACGATATTGCTTAAGCTGGTAAATTCCACTATGCACCAATCCCCACGATCGACGATGCATATAAGGATTATACAAAGTACTAATTTTGCTGACATAGGGATGTAAAGTTTGTGCTAGATAACAAGATATTATTTCAGTAGAGTTAGCAGCTTTTTGAGAACCATTTCTTTGAAATAATTCTCTAGTTAAATTCCAGCGGTTACGAAGTGACCAATTTTTAGGACTTCCCTCGTATTTATAAGAAACTCGATCTTCTAAAAGCACCTTACCTTTAAAAGCTTTCCAATCATTGACAACAATATCTGGTATATCGATAAATTGAGATGCATAATCTTGATTTAACTCTTTGTCACTTCTACAAAGATATAAAATGGGTAACTTTGGCTGAGGCGTGAAGGGTAAATTTGGCATATTTGCCATTTGGAAAGCTATATCAGGGCTTTTGAGAATGCGACAATTTCCAAAGTATTGGTTGGCTAAATCATAACTATAATTATCTCGGGCAAATATAGTCAAATTTGGATGAGAATTGAAGATATCTGCTACTTTTTGGGCATTTTCTAAACTTTCAAAATAAATACTTTGTGGTAGTATAAAAATTGGACGGTCTGAGTAGTTAGCAATGATGCGTTCTCGGAACTTCTGATGATATGACCAAATATCACCTAAATTTCCACCACCATGGAGAAGAATCGGAGCTTGACCAATCCGTTTTTCCATCTCTGCTTCGGAAAAATCCGCAGGACTTGAAGCATAATTAATCTTTACCTTTAACACATCAGTCAAGTACAGTACATTTCCCAGCCAGATGGCCTGGTCGCCAGGATTGCGATTGTCAGGATAGTCTAGAAGAGCGCACTGCTCAAATTTGCCTATTTCTCCTAAATTTTTATGAAGAATGTCTCTAATTTTATCCGGAGATGAGATATCCATTTTTCGATTTTTTATAGATTTGCATCCTAGCTTGAACTTTTAGGAACCTCTAGATTGAGATAAAAGTGATCGCACCCTTGTGCGAAACCCAATCTGATTTCTCCACTTCTGCAAACTTTTACGAGTTTCTCTGGTTTGAATTGCCAGAGAGCGTCGTCGTATAAACGATTGCCGAGTCAAGCTTGATGCTTTACACCATCGGTCGTAGGCTGGCACTATTGTATCAATTATTAGCGTACTCCACCGTTTCGTCAACTTTTCAGGGCTAGTTTCCTGAGCGCGAATTCGCCCGTTTTCAACTATTGCTCGACGCAATTTTGGTTCATCACGCAGCCGTTTTAGTGCCGATACCACTTCCTGAATCGAAGTGACCTCTATATAGTCAAGTTCACTTTTTCGTTCAGCTTGAAATGCCGACTCACAACCCAGAATGGCTGGTACACCTGCGTGCCATGCGTTGTATAACTTCGTAGCAGGTTTCCAGGTATAATCCCGTTTGGTGAAACTGCGTACTGCCAGGACTGCATCAACATTGCTATAATCGTGCCAATGCTTGAAATCGCTCACCATATTCCACTGCAAGCCTAGGGTATTAACCTGTTCCCGCCAAGCTGTGCCTTGTAACTCTGGTAATAAGTTCTCTTCAAGTCCAAAAAAGGCAATGTTTTCAAAGTGATTGCCTCGTTCCAGACAGCGTGGAATCAACCCTGGCTGTGGCCAATGTGGCATATAACATATTAGTCCGGGAAGTAAATACTTATCTCCCAGCACCATGAGTTGTGTTAGCAATCCTTGAGGATTTTGCACGATATGAATTTGGGCATAGGGGTGTCTTGCTCGGTCTGCCTGAAAACAAACAATAAGTTGCTTTGAACTCGGCTGTAAATCTGTTGGCAGAGAATCCCAATGAGCTAAAATAATGCCTTCGGTAGGTATAGTACCAACTAACTCACAGGGAAAGCCATCCGCTTTTAGCCTTAAATAAGTTTGTAGAGTCCAGCAGTAAATCCCGCGTCTGAACCCTGACCAATAGCCATCTACCTTTTGTGGCATCTTGTCTTGCCAATCAGACTGAGGCAAATAAAAGTAAATGGGTGGCAGTTTTCTTAGCATAACAAGATCTGGGAGGAGAGGGGACTTTACTCAGCACAAAAATTAGATTTAGATAAAGCTTAAAAAAGCAGTCAATTTTTTACTTATAATTATAACCAGTATTTTATTTAGGTCATAGTTAACCAGCCTGTTCAGGAGATACCAGCCCTTCTGTCAGCCTTCTGAGACCTTACCCAAATGGGATATCACGATTGTCCCCGGTTGACTGGTATCTTATTTTCTTGCCAATCCTTTATCGGGGGAAATCCTCAGCATCAATACAAGTAGCTAGCGCACCCTCTACAGAAAAATCAATTTCGCGACTCAAACCAATTACGCATTCAGAAAAACGCAAGGGTAGAAGACTGCGACGACAGTTTGCCAGCACCGAAACCGGATCAGAACCTTGAGTATGCTGATTAATATCAACAGTACAGCTTGCCAATTCCTTGGGACGCCGGACGCGCATACAAGCGAATAACGCATCATCAGCCGCAATAGGCGTTAACTCTTCGATTTTTAGGACACAGAGAGATAAATCCTTGGGTTCAAGCGCCTCAGCACAAGTTATGGCTGCATTTTCCCTAGAGATACCCGCCCGTAGGAGTTCTGCGGCGCAGATTTGAAACTGATCGACACCAGCACTGACAGGACTAGCAGGAAAGGCTAGGGTAAATAAACTTGCTGTAACGAGCTGACTGGCACAAATTTGCCAAAAATGACCACTGCCAACACGATTTTTCCTGTTCATAAGGGGTTTTCTGGTGAACGATATCCTACGCTAGGATAACCGATTTACAGCCGTTTTCAAGCAGATGGGGGAAAAACACGGGGGAGCTGGGGGAGATGGGGGAGATGGGGGAGATGGGGAAGCAATGTAGAGACGTGCCATGGCGCGTCTGGGAGCTAGGAGAGCATATCATCTCCTAAGAAAGGATAAACCGATAGGAATACCGTTAAAGTAGAGAAATAGGCTTGATCAGGACTTACACGGGAAATGCTGCAAGCAGAACAGGTCTTATACGATCGCTATCACCTTCATCATCCCTTTGGCAATAACCCTGGACGCCAAACCTGGTTGGCGTTTGACCAGTCTGTATCCCCGCCAGAATCGGTGATTGTTAAGCTGTTGGCATTTAACCCTCAGATGCAGTGGGATGAGTTTAAGTTATTTGAACGCGAAGCCCAGGTTCTTCAACAGCTAACTCATCCTCAAATCCCCCGCTATCGGGATTATTTTTCCTTGGATAGCCAGGTTGGAGAGGGTTTGTATTGGTTCGGATTAGTTCAACAATACATTCCGGGGGCTTCCTTACGGCAATTATTGGCTCAAGGTAAACGGTTCACTCAAGAAGAGGTGAAGCGTATTGCTGAGTCAGTATTAGAGATTCTCAGTTATCTGCATGGCTTACAACCGCCAGTGCTACATCGAGATATCAAACCCAGTAACTTAATTTTGGCGGATGATGGGCAAATTTATCTGGTCGATTTTGGGGCAGTGCAAAATCGGGCGGTGACAGAAGGAGTGACCTTTACAGTAGTAGGGACAACTGGCTATACTCCTTTAGAACAGTTTTGGGGAAAGGCTGTACCCGCCTCGGATTTGTATGCTTTAGGCGCAACTCTAATCCATTTACTCACCGGGATTACCCCGGCTGACTTACCCCAACAAGATTTACGGATACAATGGAGCGATCGCGTGTCGGTTGATCCCCAGTTAATTCGTTGGATAAACGTCTTGACTGCACCGGATTTAGACCAACGATTTAGTAGCGCGGCGGAGGCGCGAGAGGCGCTGCATCACCATCGTTATCCCCAGCATTCCCTAACCAAGCGCTCTCAACCTAAAGGTAGCCGTGTTCAGCTTAAGCAATCACCCCAGCAGCTTATCCTGAAAATTCCCCAACCCAAGCGATCGCTCCGGGATATTCTAAAACTAGGGGGGGACTTACTACTCACTGCTTGTTCACTCCCGCTTTTATTACTATTCGGGTTAATCTTTTTAGGCTTAGGTATCGGGCTATTTGCCACCTTATCCAACAATGGCACATTATTTCTTGTCTTACTCCCCCTGGTTGTGTTTATGGGATGGCTCTGGCGGTCTACCAATCAGGAATTAGGTAAAGTCCAAGATGAATTGGACTATAATTTGCGTCATCTGTTCGGAGGTTATTGTCTTTATTTGACTCCAGAACACTTCATTATTGAACGAGAACTCTTGGGATTAACCTATCAGCGTCATATTGGTGAAATTGCTGACATCAAAAGACTCCAGTTAATTCCTTTTACCGAGATACGGTTAGAAACATGGATGATTTGCTATTCCTTTGGGCAAACCTTAACCGAAAACGAGCGGCGCTGGTTAGTTGAGGAAATTCAAGGATGGGTAGAAGGGTAGGAGGGTAGAATGGGAAAAGGGTAGTAAACAAAAAATTATATGGTATTGTAGGGGCGGGTTTAGAGATTTAATTGACGGGTCTACCGATAACTTATCAACAAAACCCGCCCTCTCGTCGTTTATATTTGAAGAAAATGACGAATGGCAAATGAAAAAACAAATGTTAGCCGAACGTTATCAACTCGAAAGAAAACTCGGACAAAATGCGGGGCGTCAAACTTGGTTAGCCCAAGATATTAGCCTGTCACCGCCGCAACCTGTCGTGGTGAAGCTATTAGCGTTTAATCCGCAAATGCATTGGGATGAGTTAAAGCTATTTGAACGAGAAGCGCAAGTGCTTCAGCATCTTAATCATCCCCGAATTCCGGAGTATCGTGATTTCTTCACCATTGAAAAGCAATTCGGAGAGGGATTACCTTGGTTTGGCTTAGTCCAAGATTACATTGCTGGGGACTCTTTACAAACGCTATTGGATCAGGGAAAACGATTCACAGAAGCAGAAGTTTGTCAAATTGCCGAGAGTATTTTAGAAATTCTCATCGATTTGCATGAACTATCGCCCCCTGTATTTCATCGTGATATTAAACCGAGTAATTTAATTTTGAGCCAGGATGGACAGGTTTATCTGGTTGATTTTGGTGCGGTACAAGACCGCGCTACCGCAGAAGGTGTAACCTTTACAGTAGTAGGAACCAGTGGCTATGCACCACCAGAACAACTTTGGGGAAAAGTCGTTCCCGCCTCGGATCTTTACGCATTAGGGGCGACATTAATTCATTTATTAACGGGAATAGCACCTGCTGATTTACCCCAACATCAGATGCGCTTACAATTTAGCGATTATGTCAATCTCACTCCCCATTTTGCACAATGGTTGGAATGTCTGACAGAACCTGCACCAGAACGACGGTTTACGGGGGCGCGTCAAGCGCTATCGGCTTTAAAATCAGGCGGAGACTCCATTAGAAAGTCGGGGCAGTCTGGCGTGCGTTATGATCATCAAGATGGTTTGACCTTTCGCGATCGCGTGCGCTATGGTCGTCTTGCTGGCTTGACCTTCCTTCAGTTTATTGTTGCCAGTATCGCAATCAGCCTGATTGTGCCAAATTTTTTGCATACCCAAAAAACTCCTGAACCGGATGCTAAAGATTATGTAAGTTCGATGAACCGCAGTCAGCAAGCTTACTATTTAAAACATTCAGTTTTTGCCGATTCCCTGTCTCAACTGAATCGAAGTATTCCGAATCAGACGAAGAACTATCGCTATTCCACTCACAATCAAGGTTCTTCTGTTTTTAATTACGCCATTTCCCGTAAAAATAACCGAAAAAGTTATGTAGGAGGAGTTTTTAGCGTCCCTACCACTGATTTGGATATCCATGAAACACCGGGTACTCTGACAACCAGAGAAATTCTATGTGAAGCCAATGTTTCTGGTAAGATAAAACCTCCAGAACCGACCTATTCCCAGGGAAAATTTGCTTGTAGTCGTGGCACTCAACGAGTGTATTAGTCGGTGTGCGATCGCTATCAGTTTAAGCAAAAATTGGGTGACAATCCCTGGCGTCAAATTTGGCTGGCAGATGATATTACCCTATCCCTTCCTCAATCGGTAATTGTGAAACTCTTGACCGTTGGTAAATACCTATGCTATGGATATATCTAGGACTGATCGCCAGTTTGTTTGATTAGAATTGGGTAGTAATGGTAGAGTAGAAATGATAACTCAGTTAATTCAAGCATTTAAACCTAAAGATGCTAAACTCACAGTAAGCACTAGCTTTGACAATAAATATTTAGATTATGGAAAAATATTGCTGCGCTCTATTATAAAAAATTCTCCGCGAGTAAAGGTGATAATTCTAGCTATCAATATAGCAGAGGAGGAATTCCAAGAGTTTAGTAATTGTGACAACATAGAATTTATTTACGAGCAAAGGCAATTCTATCACGCCTATGAACAGCGTTTATATTCTTTAGCAAGAAGAATTTTTTTAATTGATGAACTTAGACAAGATAGTTCGGTGGAAAACTTACTTCAATTAGATTCTGACTTAATTGTATATCAAAATTTAAATAAATTTAGTTGTCTTTTCCAACGGGGAGATTTCTTGATTTTTGCTAGACCGCACATGAGATATGAATTTTTAAGATTGACAATGAATGTATTAGGTTTATCTAATTCTCCAGCAGCTAAAGCTCTAACTCGAGAGTGGGTTAGACAGCTTTGGCGTTTACTTGAGCAGCCACAAGACAGCAAGTATCTTGATCAGCTAACTTTATGGAAAGCTTATGATAAAATTAATCAAGAATATGAAATAAAATTAGTTAATTTAAAATCTCCTTTCATCGGCAGTAAAAGAAATGATATTATCAGGAAATTTACGGCAACAAAAAACGCTAAGGGAAATAAAAAACTATTAAATGAGCTTAATAAATTTGCTAATAATCAGCTTAAAGATGTACCTAGTAATGCTCCAGCACAACCAGAAAGCAAGAATATTTATTTACACAAAGATATATTGAAAGAGCATTTCATAAAAGCGGGATTTACTTCATGATAATCTTTCATAAATTCAATAGTATTTAGCAGTAAATTAGGTTAAAATAAACTTCTCAGAACTTTTGTACTTATAACCAATGCTCAAAAATGAGATCATAATACCCAGCTTGTTCGGGTGGATACCATCCTTGCTCAATCTTCTCTATCAGTTTGGGGAGCGCTGCGATAAATTCGGGTTCTCGATTTTTGGGGTGAACCGTCCAAGCTTGGGGGGAATCCAGAACTGCTCGCACATAGGCGGTTTCTTCCAAGCGTTGTGATACCATAATTTCCCAAGAGTCTAATTTCCCTTTCCCGGTCAAATAATTTAGTTTGGTTTTTATCGAGTTAGGTAATCCATTCAAAGCTTTATTTTTGTAAGATCTCCAGAGAACGGAGAGGGGAAGTAAGCTATCAAAACGTTTGCGATCGCTCAAATAAACACGACTGCTAAAAAACTTAAATTTATAGAACCCCGCCGGATCTCGTTCGTAAGGAACCCGTTGATTAATGTCTCCATCTTCTTTGGGGGGACCAGTTAGGGGTCTAACGGACATCACATCAGGATGGTTTTGCAGTAACTTAATCCCCTCTTCTATCCAACTGTAGTCCGGTTGCTGATGAATCAGCATATCACTATCAAAGTGAACCACATAGTCTCCCGGAACTTCTTCAATGGAGAAAATTGTGCCGAGAATTGGATACCCTTTGTAATTATGACTCGGGCGTATGCGATCGCCAAAATGTTTTTGATAAATCCGTTTCTGATACTCTGGAGAGTAATCAATATCAACAACCTTGTCAACTACACCTGCTGTTAATAGTTGATCACAATAATCCCGGAGTTGTTCCATTGTTCCCACACCCGGACGATTCACTTTGTCACCGGACAAGGGCGCTGTATCTACAGCTAAAAGGCGTTGCGTAAACGGATAATTACACATCCTTACAATATGAGGAATCGTATGCATCATGAAGGGGATGTCAGTTCGCGCCACCATGATGGATAGAGAACAGGTTGCAGATACCATTAATTAATTCGTAGAGACTTATTCTCTATGATAAACCTGAATTTGATAATCTAGCAAAAGGTAGAAGGTAAAAGTAAACGTGAGATGGGCGGATTGAGTCACGTTATCAGTGGGTGGCGCAATGTTAACGCTGTATTCAGATTGGCGATTAATTTTTGAGCCGATCGCGAAAATAGCGGCGATACATCTGACACAAGGGTGTGACAGCGTTTCCCTGAAACTTCACCAGTCCCATACTGCGTAATTTAAACGCAGCGGCGGCTTTAATTTCAACAGGCTGATTCGCCGCCACAACTTGCTGAATCGCTGCCACCAATTCGGCATTTTCTTCTAAATTTAATAAATGGCGACGTAAATGGTCATAGAAGGGTCCTTCTTCCGTCGGCGCAACTTGCAGCAATTTCTCCAATGTCATCTTCCCTCGGGCGATTTGATAAAGTGCGACTCGCACCAGATAGGGATGTCCTCCAGTCATACTCATCAGTTCTTCCACCTGGTTGGGTTGCCAATCTAGAGAATGGCGCTGGACTAAATCCCAGACTTGTACCGGATTCAATTCCGGGAGTTCAATCGGTATGCCAACATTAAAAGGGGATTGATTAATATTCAGGGGAATATAAACTTCTTTAGAATGAACAAACACTAATCGCAGTCGCTGCCAAATTGCCTGGTTCTTCCCCTGCTCATGCCATGCTCGCAACAGTCCAAAAAAGTCTGTGGCGATGTCTGGATATTGGAAAACTTGATCCACTTCATCTAATCCCAATACTAAAGGACGAGTGGTTTGCGATAATAAATAGCGTTGAAAATAATCGGTACATTTATTCTTACTGCCTAAAATTCCTCGCCAATAGGTGTCTAAGCGATCGTCTAAGCCTAAATTCCAGCTCACGCTGGCACAAAACCATTGTAAAAATTGATCTAAACTGGTGAGAAACTCTGCATCAGCCGATTGAAAATTCAGGCAAACGGTGCGATAGCCTTGCTGACTGGCATAGTTGAGAATCCGTGAGAGTAACGAACTTTTGCCCATTTGTCGCGGCGCTTTTACCCGAATTAAAGCACCGGGTTTGAGAATAGCATT
The DNA here is from genome assembly GCF_040220235.1 of Coleofasciculus sp. B1-GNL1-01. NCBI lineage: Bacteria > Bacillati > Cyanobacteriota > Cyanophyceae > Coleofasciculales > Coleofasciculaceae > Coleofasciculus > Coleofasciculus sp. B1-GNL1-01. The sequence continues at coordinate 99,368 of NZ_JAVJTO010000044.1, read as the reverse complement.
ATAACAGTCTGATTCTACAGGAGGACGCTCGACGTAAAAGCTAGAATTCAAACTTACCTGTCCTTCGGGTTCATCTAGCGTCTGAGGTGAGGAAAAGGGTAATGTGGGGGTTTGGTGATCAGTGATGGGTGATTGAGGATGAGTGGTGGGGACAACCAGGGTTTGCGGATGAGTAATGGGTTCATCGCCTTGGGTATGGTGGCGGAATTGATCTAGGGCTTGCAGGGCTTCACTGGCGTCTCGATATCGCTGTCGATAGTCATAGCGCACCATCTTATCTAGAATAGCGGCTAAACCGGGATGAATCGTCATGCGATCGCGCAGTAAGGTGCAAGAAAATTCTCCATACTGATCACGAGGGAGTCTCTGAGAGGTTTGCTTACTGGTGGGACTTAATCCAGTTAAGGCTTGCAACACCACCATCCCCACGGCGTAGATATCACTACTAAAATAAGGTTGACCGACTTGTTGTTCGCTGGGCATATAACCGGGAGAACCCACAGCTACAGTGATACTGGTTGCGCCATAAAGGTTAGAGGCGGGCGTACTAACGGCTTTGACCACACCAAAATCAATCAACACAATTTTGCGATCGCGACGACGGCGAATCAAGTTGGCGGGTTTAATGTCGCGGTGAATCACCTGCTGTTGGTGAACAAAGGCTAAGACCTTTAAGATATCGTTAAGCAGTGCGATCGCTTCTGATTCAGTGATTTTTTGACCCAGAGCAAATTCTTGGTTCAGGGGTTGACCCTCGACAAACTCCTGCACCAAGTAAAACTCCTCATCTTGCTCAAAGTGCGCCAGCAATCGGGGGATTTGATCGTGGGTTCCCAAGCGATACAGGGTTTGCGCTTCCCGTTCAAATAAGCGTTTTGCCGTTTCCAGGGCTTGCGGCTGGTTTAGCTGAGGTTTGAGTTGCTTAACCACACACCAGGGATTCCCCGGTAAATGGCTATCTCTAGCCAGAAACGTTTGACCGAAACCGCCACCGCCTAAGTATTTGATGATTTGATAGTGACCCGCCAGGAGTATGTTCATTTTAGTTCTTGGTCATTCGTTGTTGCTAAACTACCGAATTTCTCTGGTTTTTATTAGCACTCAATGGCATCGAGTGCTAATTTCACGACTTACTTTAACTTACCCTCGACCGTTAAATAAAATTTTCATAAAACTGTTCACAATGATAATCTAGAATCAATTTATTTAATTAAAATTGGGGATAACGGCTGTAAAAGTAGAGATTAAATTCCATGAACTATACATTTGATATCCTTGGCGTTTCGCCTATCCTGGACTTTTTTAATCATCAACAGCGGATCGGTGAAAAGGCAACTCCCCCAGGCGTTGAATATTTGGGAACCTATCAATGTACCTTGGATGCCTTCTTAGAATCGGTTGAAACCGTTCCTACTCAGAAGGGATGGAATATGGATAGAGCGGTGGACACCGTGATTCAATTCTGGATGAATCACCCGGATCGGATTCGCTATTGGAAAGATCGTCTAGAGGATGCCGGGAACGCCAGTGTACTGGTGTCACGAATCGCCGATATGCCATCGCTTAAAGCCCAGTTTAACTCGCTGTTCAAGGAAAAGTAAAAGGCAGAAGAGACTGATACCGCGATCGCATCACGTATTCTCTGTAGGGGGAAACCTAAAGCCATTCGATTTTCTGGTTTCCTCTCCTTGCTAATGCCACAAGAAGGGATTATAGGCAAAACCTCCCCCATAAATAGCCTATGCATTTACATCCCGATCAGTTGATTCAGAAGAATCTAGATTGAACTTTAAACTATTTTCCAGATATTCAATCCGTTTTTGCTGATTCGCCAGTTGCTGAGTTTGCTCATTTAATTCTTTCTCTAAGTCTTTGTTGTGTCGCTTCTGATGAGCAAGTTTCCAATTTTGCCGCATCAGGGATGGGACCGATACCAATAATCCCACCACAACGCCAACCCCTAGCGTTAAGACTAGAACTAACGCCAAAGATATCTCGACTCGCCAAATCCCTAAAGTAACGGCGATAGGCACAGCATTTTGCAACGCAAAAATAATTGCTAAGATGGCGATAACAACCGCTAAAATTAAAAATAATCGCATCCGTTGTCAGCTAAAATTTAAATACACAACACAAAGCACTTGATCGAACAGCAAGTCACATTGTCTCAAGAATAGCTCAAGCGAGGTATCTGATGTCCGCAAAAGCCGAAGTTCTCAAGCAAAGCGAACTCCTAAACCGATTAGTCTTAAATCGTCATACCGCTGAAGAAGTCGGTCGAGTGACACAGCTATGGCTTGATTTGCAAGCCCACTGCGTCGTTGGGTTAACCTGCAAGTCCGGGTTTCTCGGCGGCAAAAAACACCACTTTACCTGGGAACAAGTCAATACTATTGGCAGCGATAGCATTCTTGTCAACAGCCTTAAGGAAGAAACCGCCTCGGAAACCACTGAACCCCTCGAGTCTCGCATTGGTGTAGAAGTCTGGACAGATGCTGGAAACCAAGTCGGCAAACTGGTTGATTATATAATTGAACCCCAAACCGGAGCCATCGTGAATTACTTATATTCCTCCAGTGGTTGGCAAGGAATCATTGACGGGATTTATACCCTTGCACCCGCCGCCGTTTCTAGTGTGGGAAAAAAGCGAATTATTGTACTAGAGGCGGCAGTAAAAAACAGTGAGAAATATACCGAAGGCGTCCATGAACGCATGAGTCAAGCCGCAGAATTTATTCGCCGTGACTACAAGAAAACCCTTCAGCATGTAGAATCCCTAAAACAAGGTGTTCCCCAGGTTACAGATAATCTCACCGACCAAGCCAAAGCCGCTGGGGATAAACTCAAAGAACGATTCTCTGAAGGGAAAAATTCGAGTCAAAAAAAGGATGGAGAATGAAATAGTTTTGATCCTTCACGACCTTCGAGGGAACCTGGCGCATGAGTTTTTTAATTTGTAGGGGCGGGTTTCACTATAATCCTTTGTGTTTGACCCTGATGTAACTAAACCCGCCCTTTCCAAGTGAATAATTATTTGACCAATGACCAATAACCAATGACAATTACTGGGGCATAATTTTACCCGTTGAATCAATCTGTAAAGGAGTATTCGGAAAATCACTCTGAGTAAGCTGGCGCATCAGTCGAATCGTGCGCCCTTGGGAATCCGGGTAAGGAATCCCCTGACGATTGAGCAGAATTGGAATAATTTGACCCGAAACCAAATCACCTTGGTTATCCAACTCTACCTCCAATACCAAAGAATACGCCAATTGAGCTTGAGTCGAGAGCGTCCGATATCCCATAAAATTACCTAAAGAATAGGCAATTAACTTCCCTTGATAATGCTCCAAAGCTCTAGGAACATGAGGTCCATGTCCGAGAATTAAATCAGCGCCATGGTCAATCATCGTCCGGGAAAACTTAACCAGATTGCCACGATTTTCGCCAAAAAAATACTCCGTTTGATTGCGAACGTGCATTGCCCCAGTACCTTCTGCCCCTGCATGAACGGAAATAATCACGATATGAGCATTTTGACTGGCTTCTTCCACTAATGCTATAGCGGCAGGCAAATCATTCAACGAATTGTGATAATTAAAATAACTAAAACCAATCCAAGCAATCCATAGATCATTAATGTTAGCATATAAAATCTGATTCTTTTCGCCTAATGCTTTAACTCCAGCCTGTTCCAAATTATTAATAGTATCTGCAAATCCTTGACGTGAGAAATCATAAGAATGGTTGTTGGCAACGCTCATAATATCAAAGCCCACCTCTTTTAACAAAGAGGCATAATCAGGCGGCGTGCGAAAGGCGATAATTAATCCCCCTATCGACTTAGCAGAATAGGGATAATTCGTTAAAGTACTCTCATAATTACCAAATAATAAATCAGCACCTTGCAGGCTGGGTTGAACGGCTTGGAAAAGAACCGCTTTATTGGGATGCAGTTTATTCTGAGGATAATTCGTACCCGGAATAATATCCCCCACGGCTTTAATCTGAACCGTCACATTCGGCGGCGGGGGTTCTGTGGGGATATCCGATTGAGGTTGAATGATTGGTTCTGCTGGGGGTTCAGGATAGCTTTGGACAACACCATAACCCATACCACACAAGAAGCTGACCGTACCCACTGACAGCAACAATGCTCCGCTGCGACGTAATGATATGATAAAGTTCGTCATTCGTCATTTATCGGTCTTGCCGTCAAATGTAACTCCGGGTCTTGGGCTACCCAACCCGCAGGCGCGTTGAAGCGAACTTCAAAATGCAAATGAGGTTGGTCAATGTCTGGACTTCCTGTAGTACCCACCGCCCCTAAGGGTGTTCCCGGTTTGATCCGTTGACCCGTTCTCACCGAAAGACGACTTAAATGAGCATACCGGGTTTGGCGTCCACCTTGGTGATTGATCACAACTAAATTACCATAGGTTCCTTGTTGACCCGCAAAGGCAACTGTACCGGAATCTACCGCTAACACCGTGGTTCCAGGGTCTGCCAATAGATCAATACCACTGTGAAACTGAGTTTGTCCATCGCCATTTTGATGCCAACCGTAATTAAACCCCATGGGCGCTAACTGGGGCAAGGGATAACCAGAAAATCCAGTATAGTTTTCCACAGGCTTGCGATTTGCCAGTACCCAATTCACCCCTGAGACAAAAACAACTCCTGGTGGTTGTAGCACACAGCCATTGACCTCAAATAAAATATCAGCACGGATACCATAAGCCCCAGCTAAGTCTTGCCAGCTAGCCCCCGCCGGAACTTGCACCTGAATTCCATTAAAGGGAGGAATCAGAATCTCTCGACCCACGGGCATGGATTTCCCTGACAAGCTAGGATTGAGTTCTGCTAAGGTTTCTGGGATTAGACTGTATCGTTCAGCAATACTATCTAATGTTTCACCCGGCGCGACTTTGTGTTTCTGCAAGCGCGAAAGGGCAGGTGCTGGACAGGTATTTTCAGACGGTGAGGATGATTGTGCCGTTGCTGGATTGGAGATTGGGGCAACCAGGCAAATCACGGTGGAAAGGATAGGCAGCCAGCGATAGAACGTCATAGTTGAGAAGTGGGAATGACTAATGGTATGTTATTCGGTTTTTGATTATTATGGCTATGATGACTTGCAGTAGCAGAACTAATCGATGATAGCGATTCGCGATCGCCATGATTGACAGCTAGGTTTTTCCATTAAGATTTGTGTAAGTAACTTGACACCAGACGTAGCGTTAATCCTAGTGAAGGAAGGGACGAAGCTCCCTCAGCTTCCCCTGCTCCTTACCCCCCCACAAGACTATTCAATACTTAGACATTGTAGAAGACTAAGCTGTTCGGCATTTAAACCTTAATGTCAATAATGGCGAAAGCCGTGTAGTGCGTTTAGCGAAGCCATGCCGCAGGCTTTGCATCTTGCTCGCTACCCATTCCCAATTTAAATGCATGACAGCTTAAGCCCTCCTACAGGGTACATGTCAACGTTGTAGGTTGGGTTGAGGGACGAAACCCAACAACTTAACGCCAAGGACACAAGATCTGAGTAAGTACCTGGACATAAATTTTGTCCGACTACTTATAACCATTCAAGAGAGATTAAATTGCAGCATAATACTTTGAAGTAATGATAAATAAATAGCTAAGCTTTTATGTTGATTTAGCAATAATATTGACCCGTACCACTTCTCATAAATACACTAAAGAAAAGCGAGGGGTAAAGTAATAGATTGAGCAAAATCAGAGTTTAAGTCTTAACTTTAAGACGCTCTCCTTGTTCTCGACATTCCCTCACTTCCATCATTCGCGCATTGTCGTTCTCCAAATAAAAAAATGACTGCTAAAATGGCAATCCCTGAACAGCCAGTTAACTCCAACTCGGAAACCTGCCATCCGGAAATCACCAGCGAAATTCTCACAGAAGAAAAAAAACAGCCTTGGGTTCAACTCATTTCCACCTTGATCGAGACGATAGAGACTCTCTCTGATCACCTAAACGACCGAGTTACGAACACCAAGCAAATTTTTATCGCGGTTGCTTGGATTATAGCTGCCCTAACCAGTCTCAAGCTAAGTCTGGCTGTCCTGAATGCGATTAATACGATTCCCTTCTTAGGCTTATTCCTAGAGATAATTGGCATTGCTTATGTAAGTTGGTTTATTTGCCGCTATTTGCTCAATGCTGCCCACCGTGAAGACTTAGCTTTACAAGTGAAGTCTTTCAAGGAACAAATTTTTGGCACGACCCCCTAAATAAACCTTTAGTCAACTTTTAAACTCATTCCACATCAAAGACTCAGTGGGATGAGTTTACTATTATCGGAATTATCTGGATATGCATTCGGTGCGCTGGACTAAGAGCAAATCCTAACTGTTCCCTATTCCCTATTCCCTATTCCCTGTTCTCTTGTCCTCACGCTTAAGTTGAATTGTGTCCGACTACGTATGGTATCGTAAAAAAAATAACATCTCAGCGATAATAAATGACAAATAGAGACATTATTGAAATCCTCAAACAGGACTATCAACGCTTTCCCGTTGACCAAACCTACAGCATCTACGCCAACAATGTCTTTTTCAAAGACCCCCTCAACGAGTTCCGGGGACTTGATCGCTACAAACAAATGCTGGGATTCATCCAAACCTGGTTCATCAATCCCCAACTCGACCTACACGACATTTCCCAATCCGGCGATACCATCAAAACGCGCTGGACTTTAAGCTGGACAACACCCCTCCCCTGGAAACCACGAATTTCTATCCCCGGTTGGAGCGAATTACGTCTAAATGCAGATGGACTAATTTCTTCCCATATCGATTATTGGGATATCCCCCGCTTGAATGTTCTCAAGCAACTGTTTCGGTGAAAACCCGATACAGTAAATAAATGTAAAGGTTTCTCAGGTGAGCGAAATTATCTATGCGAGTAATTTTGATGACAGGCAAAGGCGGAGTCGGTAAAACCTCCGTAGCCGCAGCCACAGGTCTGCGTTGTGCCGAATTGGGTTATAAAACCTTAGTGCTGAGTACAGATCCCGCTCATTCCCTCGCTGATAGTTTCGACCTGGAACTCAGTCACGAACCCCGACTCGTTCATCCTAACCTTTGGGGGGCGGAACTGGATGCGCTGATGGAATTGGAAGGAAACTGGGGGGCGGTGAAGCGCTATATTACCCAGGTACTGCAAGCACGGGGACTAGAAGGGGTTCAGGCGGAAGAATTAGCGATTCTTCCGGGAATGGATGAAATTTTCGGTCTGGTGCGGATGAAGCGTCACTATGACGAAGGGGAGTACGAGGTGCTAATTATTGATTCAGCACCCACGGGAACCGCACTGCGGCTTCTCAGCTTACCGGAAGTGGGAGGGTGGTATATGCGTCGCTTTTATAAACCCCTGCAAAAAATGTCCGTGGCGTTGAGACCCCTGGTTGAACCCCTGTTCAAACCCATCGCGGGATTTTCGTTACCTGATAATGAGGTAATGGATGCTCCTTATGAATTCTACGAGCAAATTGAACAGCTTGAAAAGGTTCTTACTGATAACACCAAAACCTCAGTCCGCTTAATCACCAATCCGGAAAAAATGGTGATTAAAGAATCCCTCCGCGCCCACGCCTACCTCAGCTTGTACAATGTTTCCACCGATTTAGTCGTTGCCAATCGGATTATCCCCGACCAAGTAACCGACCCCTTCTTCCAACATTGGAAAGAACATCAGCAAGAATATCGCCAGGAAATCCACCAAAACTTTAGTCCGCTTCCGGTTAAAGAAGTTCCCCTCTTTGCGGAAGAGATGTGCGGACTTGAGGCGCTAGAACGACTCAAGCAAACCTTGTATGCAGACGAAGACCCAACTCAGGTTTACTACCAGGAAAACACAATTCGGGTTGTTCAAAACGAAAACGAGTATAGTTTAGAACTGTATCTACCCGGTATACCGAAAGACCATATCCAATTGAATAAAACAGGCGATGAGCTAAATGTACGGATTGGCAATCACCGCCGCAATCTTGTCCTCCCGCAAGCCTTAGCTGCACTGAAACCTGCTGGTGCCAAGATTGAGGAAGATTATCTCAAGATTCGCTTTGCAGAAACGGCGAAGGTTTAAGGTTTAGAGATGGGGTGAGGGGGTGATGGGGTGATGGGGTGAGAGGGATAAGCATGAGACAAACAAGGAAAGTAGACTAGGAAGATTTTTCGGGAACAACTAAGCTTCCATTTATATTTTTGTCACCTTCCCCCGACTTTTGTACGTTTTTCGCCAGCAAGTCATCTTGTCCACTAAGTAAGCGTCGCCGCCATACAGTAAAAAATCTACACTATGCACCCACTCTCCCACTCTCCCACTCTTAAAGGTTGGTTGGTGTTTCCGGAGCAATAACTTCAGTGTCACCTTTAATTCGAGCCTGCTGCTCAGTCATTAAATCGCTGACTTGATCAATTTCGATACCCATACCCTCACAGGCTTTCTTGAGTTCCGCTGTAAAGGTTGAGATATCGTCTCCGTAGCCACAGAGTTTCGCTGCTGTTTCGGGTCCTTGCTTGGCGTTCGCTTTAGCACAATCAACTAAATCAGTGCCTTTGAGCGGATTTGAAGCTGCCATACTTTAACTTGTCCTTCTTTTCTTTAATTCTCACTCTCAAGCTAGTTGAAACGTTGCGAAGACGCATCTATCAATAGATGGAAATCTTTTCTGATAGAGCCTAAAAAATCAATTCCTACTCTTGCACATATCCCCAACTTCTTCAGATCCCCGACTTCTTCAAGAATCGGGGATCTAACTATTAAATTAATCGGCTTACACGCTGGCTAACGATGGTTTGAGGGCTTCTTTAAGGAGTTCCGCTTTATCGGTATGTTCCCAAGGCAAATCCAAATTAGGACGTCCAAAATGACCATAAGCCGCGACATCTTGATAGAAGCGACCCCCTCTTAATTTAGGGAGTTCCAGCAGATTAAAGGCTTGAATAATCCCGGCTGGACGCAGTTCAAAATGCTGTTGTACCAGTTCTAGCAATTTTTCTTCTTCAACTTTACCCGTACCAAAGGTTTCCACCATAATACTGACAGGGTGGGCAACACCAATGGCATAACTGAGTTGAACTTCGCACTTTTCGGCTAAACCGGCTGCCACAATATTTTTGGCAACATAACGACAAGCATAGGCTGCCGAACGGTCTACCTTGGTGGGGTCTTTGCCCGAAAATGCGCCGCCGCCGTGACGGGAATAGCCACCGTAGGTATCAATAATGATTTTTCGCCCCGTGAGACCTGAATCCCCTTGAGGTCCACCAATCACAAATTTCCCGGTGGGGTTGACTAAGAAACGGGTATTATTATCGGGCTTAATCTCAATATCTCCAAACGCGGGTTCAACCACTGCTGACCAGAGATCCTCTTTAATTTTGTCTCGGACAGCCGCTTCACTGGTAATCTCACCAATGGTGGCGGTGTGTTGGGTCGAGATTAAGATGGTATCAATACCGATGGGTTTGCCATCTTCGTAGAGTACCGTCACTTGGGTTTTGCCATCGGGACGCAGGTAAGGCAACTGTCCTGACTTACGGACAGCGGTTAACTGCCGAGACAAGCGATGTGCCAGACTCAGGGGCATGGGCATAAGTTCGGGGGTTTCGTTGCAGGCAAAACCAAACATCAACCCTTGATCCCCGGCACCAATCGCATCGAGTTCATCGTCACTCAACTTTTCTCGCGTTTCCTGGGCGGTGGTGACACCTTGGGAAATATCTGGAGATTGTTCATCCAGGGCGACTAAGACAGAACAGCTATTGGCTGAGAAGCCGTTATCTGCGTCGGTATAGCCGATTTCGGCAATTTTTTTGCGGGCTATATCAACGTAATTTACATTGGCTTGGGAGGTAATTTCACCCGTAATCAAGACCAATCCGGTATTAACTACCACTTCTGCGGCAACACGGCTGCGGTTGTCTTGGGTGAGTAGAGCATCTAAGATCGTATCGGAAATCTGATCACAGATTTTATCGGGATGACCTTCTGTAACCGATTCAGACGTGAATAGGTAGCGACGAGGCAATGGACTAATCTCCTTAAGAAACGGCAGCTACACTGAATTAAGGGTTTAGGTTGACATCTCCACTCCTTAAAAGAGAGTGGATTCTGAGTTGATGCTACGCGACAGCTTGAAAGACTGTCGCTTCACATTTCTCACGATATGATCGTTTTAGCTTAGAAAACAAGTCATACCGTTTTGGCAGTGTCAAGCTACCTCTACCCACCTTGGCTAGATTTAACCCTAGCTGTGTGGCTACTTTTCTGAGTATATTCCCCGCCCCATTGCAATCAGCGTTAACTAGCTGATTGCCAGATGCTTTATACAGTCCACGTTTCACTCTTTTCCCCGATGGTGTCCACCTTTGGGGTTTCTCACCGTGTTTCGGTAACGAATCACCATCTAAGAATGATGCTTGGCTGGTATATGCTTCTTCTGTCAGGGTCAACACAATCCCATACTCTGTACAAAGCTGTTTGAGGCGTTCAATTAACCTCCCCGTGGGAATGGGCATAAAGTTTTGGTTTCCCCGTTTCCCAATCTGGGAACCGTTTTTTTGTCCCTCATTCCAGCCGATAACCAGATTACCAATGCCGTCAACCAAACACCGATTAACGATAAATCTAGCTGCCTTGTTAATGGCATCCCTCATCTGGTTATTTCGCTTACGTTGCACTCGGTCTAAATTGGTATCCCAGTAAAATTCGGACTTGCCATGCTTATACTTGGCAACTAAGCGGCAATACCCTTGATTCATCGACTTGAGCTTACGCCCGTCAATGATCAGACTTTCCCCGTGGGTTGATACTCCGGTTAACCAATTAGTGCCACCGTGGTCAAATCCCCAGGCTTGAGAGTAATCCAAGTTAGGGTTGACCTTGATGGGTTCCTTCCCGTCATCTATTATCCAATCAATCCAAAGCTCACCTAAGCAAGGACGAATCGTTACCTCTTTAACCCAATCTGAGTCAATAAACTCTGGCAATGGTAACTCAATCTGAGTGATTAGTTCAGGCTTAGTTTCTCGGCTAATGGACGGGCTAAAACACCCATCTTTGTAAGTTAGAGCCTGCCTGGGAAAAGTTACCGCAGCCAAGCCACCTTTCTTTCTGTAGCCAGGTAACGATGGGCGGTTAACCTCCCCCTGGTAATAGGCGTCAACCAAGCTGTTGTAGCTTTTGATTGATTCACCTACAGACTTTAATGTTTGCTGTGCAGCTTGGGCGGCTAACGCTTTGTAATGTGGGTTAAGTTTAAGCGCCTTATCTAACTCTGGGTAAGTTGTACGACATTTGTACAGCTTCCACCCACAACGCAACTCATCACCCCGCCAATAGACAGAAAAAGCGTTAGATTGCTCCTCTCTCCACTGATAATGAGTCTGCCTGGTGTGATAAATTGCACAATTAATTAAGCTATTAGCATTCTGGCATTGGTCTAGATGGTACGCTTTCTCTTCATCAGTAAACTTGGCTTTAATTGGAATGGTTCTATACAGTTTAATCACCCCCTTTATTATTTCCTATAAAATAGGAATCTGCACAAGGAAAGCCACAGGAGACGCAAGGTTAAAACCTTGTCGAGGCTTTCATCCCCCGGTTAAAACACGGGGGTTCTCAGCCTCGGTTTTGATAGTTCCTGAGGGTTGTAGCTTGTTATCATACACGATACAGAGAGGGGATTACCCACTGATCACAGAACTTTAACAGAATTTGCTCTATTCTCCATCCAGAACTGTTGAATGTTAAAAAAACTTTACCGCCTCTCTCACCTAAGACTGATCATTCTTATACTGAAAATTCGCTTATTTGTCAAGTGTTAGTTAAGCTTTTCCTTAGACAAATGCTTTTTTTTCCGGTTTTGGCAACAAGCCCTAATTCGTAATTAAGTCAGGGATGGTTGTCTAAGGGGGCTGGACTTGAGACAGGATCAGCGCGATCGCACTATGCATGGCTTGCCCGGTTAAAGACAGACGAGCCGATTGATCCGCCGTTTTTTCCCATGCTAATAACTGGGTTTGAAATAAAGGATCGCGTTTCGCCCGCCTGAGCATGGCTTGACGAATGATTTTTTGCACAATATCTTGGGTGGGAATATTCTGTTGACGTAAAAAATCTAACAGTCGCTGTATACCTTCGGCGCATTTATCAGGCGGCTGGAATAGAATAATTTGTTGGATTTGATGAATAACTTCCTTATAGATACGGCGGCGATTATTGGCTAAAACTTGAGTTGGATTGGGTGAAGTAGCCGAATTTAACGACGAGTTGACCTGGGAGGCTCCTGACTTATCTATCTCTAGTAATTGCCAAATTCTGTGACGGTGATGGGCAAAACGTTGGTACATCTGGGGATAAACTTGCAGGATGCGTTGGTTCACCGCTTGGGGATTGACTCCCTGTTTTGCCGATAGGTGAAGAATATAGTGATCGAATTCTCTACTCAAGGCTTTCAGCGACAGTTTTAGATCAGGATATTCCTGCTCCACTTGGGCGAGAGTAAATACCAATACCTCTCTATTTGGCATTTCTAAGAAAGGAACCTCGATTAAGAGCAAATCAGTCGTTTTCTCTTGACTCAGTTGTCCCGGTATCAAATCACCTGTAGGCGGATAGCGTTTATTCGGGGTTTTCGTTTCCCAATTAAACTGGGTAAAGAGGTAACGACAATTCACGTTTGTCAAATCTACCTCTTCTAAATGCCAGTTGTGGATACAGCATCCAGTGAGTTGGGCTTGCTCAAGTTGGGGGCGAATTAAATAACTACCAATCAAATAGGCATCGGTTAAATTTGCCTCGGTTAAAATCGTTTCATTTAAATAAGCCCCACTTAAATCAGCCTGTCGTAAATCCGCCCCTTGCAGATTAGCCGATGTCAAATTCGTCTGTAAACAATAAACATTTTGGAGAACCGTGCGTCGCAAATTAGCGTTCACTAAGCTGGCTCTGAGTAAATACGCCCCCATCAGATTTGCCCGACTCAAATTTACGCGATCGCCTGTGACTTCACTGAGATCGGCATCGGTTAAAATAGCTCGATAGAGTTCTGCCTGAGTCAGGTTGGCACAGCGCAAACAAGCCTGACGCAGGTTCGCTTCGGTTAATGTCGCACCGACTAATATCGCGTCTCGTAAATTGGCTCTCTCTAGTAGAACTTCCCGCAGGTTGGCTGTGGTAAGATTGGCAGCAATGAGACTGGCTTGGTAGAGGTTAGCCGCCATTAACTGTGTGCTAATTAGCTGAGTTTTATCCAGGGTAGCCTCTGTAAGATTACTATGATTCAACTGGGCTGCCTGGAGGTTTGCACCACTCAAGTTACAATAGGGGGCTTCTACCCAACTTAAATTGGCTTGGCAAAGACTAGCGGATTGCCCATCCACCTTGCTGAGATTTGCACGGGTCAAGATGGCTTGGTTAAGATTACTATGTTTTAGGATCGCGTTATGTAAATCTGTCTGATGCAGACAAGCACCACTGAGATTCGCGTAGTCAAGGGATGCCCAACTGAGGTTCGCATTCGTCAGGTTAGCCCCACTTAAGTTAATCGTCCGCAAATCTGCCCCCTTCAGGTTAACACCACTCAGGTCAACCTGGGCAAAATCACGGTCTCCTTGGCGATAACGAGTGAGAAAGTTCTGGACTTGCATTATTTCCAGTTTGCCATTTAAGGGGATTGGGGAAGTTTTGAGTTTTGACCCTTCGCTTGGCTCAAGGGAACCTGGTTTTGACTTTTCGCTTCTTGGTTTTGAGTTAGCGCCCTCATATTACCTATCTCCCTCTCCCTTATCTTCGCCTACTCCCCCCGCTTCCCCCGCTTCCCCTGTCCCCAGACGTGCCATGGCACGTCTCTACATGCTTTTACAAATTATGTTGGTTTTTCTACCTCACAGGGGAACCTTATGTATGAAGCGTAACACTAGGGGTTGGCTTAGATACGTTGAATTGGTCTATTTCTAGAGTCTATAGGCAAAGGGGAGTTATGGCAGAGTTGGAAACGAGACTTGGTTGTCATCTGAATGGTTTGAACTCAACCGCACAAGACCAGAAACGGCTTGCGACTCTCCACGAACTCGGTTTACTGGAAGCTGAAGGGATCGCCGTTTTCCAGGAAGCGACTCAGACGGCGGTGCGATTTTTAGAGGTTCCTATCGGTTGGTTGGGTTTTCTGACAAGTGATCAACTTTTAATTCAATCCGCCGTGGGTTTATCGAGGGTGGGTTTGATGAATCCCCTTGCCCAATCTCGTCAATTGTTACGTCAGGAAAGTTTTTGTACCTATGTTGTCGAGAGTCAGCAGGTTTTAGCGATTCACGATACAGCAAGTAATCCGGTTTTTGCCCAAAGTTTGCTTGTGGGTTACTACGGTATCCGCGCTTATTTAGGAGCGCCTTTATTCACAGCCGATGGATTGTGCTTGGGGACGTTGGCGGTGATGGATTTAGTCCCTCGCTCTTTTACCCCTAGAGATAGTGAGTTTCTGGCAATGACTGCTCGATGGTGTCTGAGTGAATTTGAGCGAAATAAGATGTTGCGATCGCACACCCCGATTCTACCTGATTTTCCTCATTCGAGTGAATCCCTAACCCCCAATGAGTCCAATTTCCCTCAGAGTAGGGTTAGCGAATCCTCTGTTCCTTTCTGCTCAACTCACTCAATCAAGCTGCAACTGCTCACCCATCTAACCCAAGAACTCCGCACACCATTAACCTCAATTATGGGCATGGCGAGTGTTCTCAATCGCCAAATTTATGGTGAACTAACGGATAAACAAAAAGAATATTTAGAAATTATCCATCAAAGTGGTCAGCATCTGGTTTCCCTGGTTGAGGAAATTATGGCTCTGGATGTGTTCGATGAAATTAATAATCCACCGTATCTGAATTTGAGTCCAGTCGATATCGAAATGCTTTGTCAAAAGGCAATTCATTCTCTGGTTGAAACCGCTGAGCAAAATCAGCAACAGATTCGTTTGACCATAGAACCAGGAACTCGGCTTTGGGTGCTGGATAAGGAAAAAGCCCAGCAAATGCTGTACTACGTCATCCTCAGCGTTATTTATTCGGCGGAAGCGGGAGGAGAAATTCGCCTTCATGTTTCTCGTAAAATAAACAGGCTCAATATTGCGGTTTGGGTGTCTCATCCATGGCTAGGAGAAGGCGTTCCCACCGTGTATGAGGAATTAACTGATGTATCCTTAATGGGGCGAGACAGCGAGAAGCACAAGCAAAACGGTAAGGCTGAGTCCCCCGGTGCAGCGACATTGAAAACGCCCATTCTGTCCAGTGTCTCCATGTCCAAAACCTTGATGGTGAATGGGAGGGAAATGCTACTGAAAACCGATTCGCGTGAAAGTTTGGGCTTATTTCTCAGTTGTCATTTAGCCGAACTCCACCACGGGAAACTGTCGGTACAGGGTTTGTCGGAATCAGGCGATCGTTATATCATCAGTTTGCCTAAGTTAGATTCGTAGTTAGTTGTGGGGGAGTGTAAACAATAAGCGGTTTGGCATTTTGGTGGAGAAGATGGTATCCGAGAAGCCAGCTTAATTGCTAAAGTAGTCATCTGGAATTGCCAGACTCAGTGGAGGAAGTATTGCCAGGGTTTATTAGTTTAGAAATACTGTAGGGGCGGGTTTAGGGATTCAATAAACATATCACTGATAACTTTTCAACAAAACCCGCCCTTTTCCTAGGTTTTGCTCATCCACACATTAGGTGATATCAAATCTGTTGGTATCAGAATTATATTTTTTAACGCAGAGGACGCAGAGGGTGGCGCAGAGGTACGCGGAGGAACTAGAACACCAGCCCAGTAATCGAATCATCCGCTGCAATTCTCCAAAACCAATAACACTTAGATATTAAATCTTCCATCTTTTGACTTGTTCCTTTTGACTTATGCGTGACGACTAACTTTGGGTCTTCCGGACAAGCGTATGCTAAACTATCAGTTTTAAGGAAAACAATAAAGGGCAGAGAGCAAAAGGGCAAAAGTGTCAAGGGCTAAGGAGTCCACGCCGCACCTTCATAACTATCATGCCAATGATCAGCACACCATTCCCACACATTTCCATGCATATCGAATAAGCCAAAGGCGTTCGCTACCTGAAAACTCCCAACTGGGGTAGTCTGTTCACGATACTCACCCTTATGACCTTCACCAAAAGTAGAGTTGCCGTTGTAATTGGCTAAATCCGTAGTAATCGTTTCGCCAAAATGAAACGGTTTTGTTGTTCGAGCACGACAGGCATATTCCCACTCCGCTTCACTAGGAAGTCGGTAGTCTCGTCCTGTGTACTGCGATAACCGCGCATCTCTTCTGCCGTAAGTTCTAAGCCAACCTGATTGAGGAGTGCGATCGCCTGTTGAATCATCAGAATATTTTACTCCGATGATGGGCGATAATCTTCAGTGATTTGTTGTGAACCATGGATCACAGCAAGTACATCGATTTGCTCAGGTTTAATGTAATAAATCATCCGATAAGACCCCTCAATCATTTCACGAATTTCTTCCCTCTCAAACTCTGGCACCATTCGACCTGAAGCCGGAAACGCAGCAATCTGTTCAAACGTCTCGTCTCGTCAGACGATCAACCATTCGACGCCCATATTGAGGTGAATTTTGGGCGATGTAGGCATAAATCCCGGAAAGATGCTTGACGGCTGTGTCTGTCCAAAAAACCTTCACGTTGGTAATCCGAATTGCTGACGCACTGTTTCCACAGAGGTTATTCTACCCGCCTGACTATCAGCAAGTCCCGCTTCTATCGCGACTCTGACATAAATTTCATACATTAAGTCATCCCATGTCGCATTCTCTGGCAATCTATCAATCAATCGTCGTGCCTCTTCTTTTATATTGATGGCTTCCATATTCTGCTCATAGAACGGCTTTCTGGGTTTATTGTAAGCTTAAAATTACCAGGCAAACAAATGCAATGATTTGGCGGCGATTCATTCCCTTCTCAAACCTGAGAATGAGGCTACGTCTGCCCTATTGCCCTCCTCTGTCACCCTTGGGAAACAGGCATAGGCGTGGCGGCTGTAGCTTAACTTGACACCCATAACCGACGTGCGCCCACAGAAGCCGATTAAGGAGTGCGATCGCCTGTTGAATCATAGGCACATTGTACAGCAGATTTTCTCTAGACTTCTCTCTGCCTGAGGGGAGTTTTCTATTCCTCAAATTAGTCAAAGCCGCTACCCCTATGTATGCCATGTCTGATTTGTTTGGAATTGGCAATCGCAAAAATGGTTTAGGTGATGTATTGAGAATCTTAAAAAAACTTATTCATCTATCAACTTCTGCCAATATGAGATAAATAAAGGAACCCCCTTTTGCCATGGCGATTGAAATCGCTGCTACACAAACAAAGTCCGCCTGCGCGGACTGGGTTTTAACGGGGGTAGCGTTCCCCGGATTTGGTATAAAATGACGGGGGATAATTTTCGGTTCCCGTGAGGTGGGCAAAAGCAATAAATGATAATATAAACCTTTCCCTATTTATCATTCTTGCCCACCCTACATACTTTTAACTTTGCTCTGAAGTTCTCCGCTGACTCTGGATTCACTGGATATTCCTTGCTTCTACTTCTATATTTTCTAAAAGTTGAGCGACGGTCATGTTCAAACCGTTGGCAAGAGTAACAAGTGCAGTCAGAGAAGGATTTCTCACACCACGCTCCAATCCTGATATATATGTTCGATCAAGATGGCAACGTAATCCCAACTCTTCCTGAGAAATTCCCATAGATGCCCTGTGCTGTCTAATCAATAATCCCAAAGCTTTCAAGATTTTTACTTTAGAGTCTTTCATAAAAATTATGATCATCTAAAGTTGACGATCAGTCTACGGACTATCTGTCACACTTAAACGAGGGAAGGCTGGATGTGCGATCGCATTCTCCACCCCAAAACACGCGATCGCATACCGTCTCTCAGTCTTGCTCTATCCCTGTTTCTGCCTAGTCTTGAGACACCGGATGAACTGATATTGTCTCAATCTATATCGTCGGGTAAGTCGTCGATTGACATTCCTGCTTGTTCGAGAAGTTCTTTCAAACGTTTGATTTGCCCTAAAGTCAGCCTCAGCTTGTGTTCCCCTCGTTCGTGACGTCCAATGGTTCTGGTTGTTGTCCCCAGTTCACGCGCAAATTCTTCCTGAGTCATATTCAGGCGTTCACGAACTTGTCTAAGAGTTGGCAAGTGAGGGTTGCTATTCCAATCTGTATCGTCTACCATTTTAATCAGCAAAGGACAACTTGTCCTAATTGGACAACAAAACAAAAAGGATGGGGAAACGTTTGGGGAAGTCCCCATACTTCCTGTTTCCCTATCTGTCTATGGGTAAGTTTCTCACACGACGCCAAGACTAGGAGGTGATGGGAAAGACAACGAGTTATAGTTCAAGCCTCTAGCTGATGCTAACTCATTCGATATCGTCGGGTAAGTCTTCTATTGATAATCCTGCTTGCTTCATGAGTTCGACAAGTCGTTTGATCTGACCCACAGAAAGAGCAATGCGCTGGTGTATACCGCGTTCGTACCGATTAATCGTGTTTCGCGATAATCCTAGTGCATCTGCAAACTGCTCTTGGGTCATACCTAAGCGTTCACGAACTTGTTTGAGAGTTGGCACATTGGGGTTGAAATCTGGATTCTGATCGTCTATTATCATACTTAGCAATGCACCACAGTGGTGCATTAACAGCAAAAAACTGACGGGGGAAACGCTATTAGAAGTCCCGATACTTCTTGTTTCCCTGTCTCTCTATGGTGTAGTTTCTCACACGAAGCACGTTGCTCTCATGTTCCATCATGGAGCTATACAAACTTATGTTATGTGTAGCTGCGATTTCAATCGCCTCGTGTGTAAGTTTTGAGAAAGCCTTCCATAGATAAGGGGCGATCGCTTATGTTTTGTGCCTGATCGCCCTTTCTCAAAAAACAATCACAATCATCATAACAATGAAACATTCTCAATGGCTTCGCCTGCAAGCTGAAGGCGACAGGATTGTTGCGTCTTTTCGCGCCGATGGGTTCAACTGTCGCAAACAGCCACGCCGCCTGTCTTGGCATATTCGCAAAGATTCGATGACCTATCGCTTGACTTGGCTACCCACACCAATCAACGAGTGGAGTTTGTTACCCAATGATGGAACGCCACAGCGAGAGCGACTTTTAGCGATGATTCGTTCTATTTTGGAGCATCGGGGATGTGGGCGCACAGCCGAACCATCACCCAAGTCTAACCACAGCTTTTGGAGTCAACAGTATTATCCTTGGACACTGGTGAGGCTTTTGCCGAATGCTCAACATTATACGGTTGCTCGCTTCTACAGTCGCACAGAAGCCCAAAATCACCAGCGCTTTCTGGCAAAGTGGATACCTGATGCACAGTTCGAGGTAGTTTTTGATGCGGATGCGGTGACTTCTACCGTTCAAGAGTGACATCGTATCTTGGGTAGGGGCGCAAGGACCTGCGCCCTCTCAAGTTACCCTGATTGCAGTCCCTTTGTAAGCGGATGCGACGTCTGGCGCGGCGCAGGTGTTCGGTTCGTACCCGAATCCAGTCAGGTAACGTTCTTCTTGCAATGCAATGCAATACAGTGCATGATAAAAGAGTGCCGCTGCATTTCAACCAACCCTCAACGAAGGACCTGTCTGATGAGCAAGGAAAATGTAACCTTTCGACTTGATCCTGATAAAAGAGCTGCACTGGATGCTATTGCTGCTGGTATGGATCGTAATTTAACCTACGTATTGAATCAGGCAATTAATACTTACCTGGAAATGCATCAGTGGCAACTCAAAGAGATTCAGCAGGGTATCGCTGAAGCTGATGCTGGGGATTTTGCCAGTGAAGACGAGGTAACCGCCGTCTTTGCTCGGTTGACCCATGAAAGTTAGATGGTTACGCAAAGCACTACGCAACCTTGAGCAGCTTCATGCCTACATTTGCGAAGATAACCCAGACGCTGCAACAAATACTGTTTTAAAAATACAAGCAGCGGTTGAGCAGTTAGCAAAATTCCCATATATGGGAAGAACCGGGCGCGTTGAAGGGACAAGGGAGTTGGTTATCTCAAAGACACCCTATTTTGTGGTCTACCGAGTTAAAAACAATCAGGTACATATCCTCCGTGTTCTTCATAACGCGAGAAAATACCCCGATATCTAATACCAAATCCGGGTTAGCCGCCCCCTTTATAATCTAGTCCGCGCAGGCGGACTTTGCTTGTGTAGCTGCGACTTCCAGTCGCCAAGGCAAAAAGGGGGTTTCATATCATGTCCTAACGATTGCCCATAATTGCAATGCTGCAATAACAGGGGTTTCAGGCGTTTTTATTAGGGGTGTTTGACCGGACATGATATCAAAGGCGGTTTGGTATTACCAATGGTAGGGGTACAGCATTGCCATACCCTTACAAATTACCGTGCTATAATTTATGCTCGGTCTGTCTAAGAGATCATACAATCTGCTAATGACCCGAGTACCTAACAGAAATTTATGATTTCGCGGCAGGCGGTTAAGAATCGGGATGTACCAGCGAATTAAATCGTAGGTTTTCTGGATAATCGGTAAATCGCTCACAGACTCAATCGTACATTAAAAAGTTACAGGAGGTATTCTGGCAGACGATTATTGCCACCCTTGCGTATAAATCTCAAAAAAAAAAATCGACCCGCCGCAGGCGGGAAAAGGGAAAAGAATAAAGGACAGAGGGGAAAAGGGCAAAAGTGTCAAGGGCTAAGGAGTCCACGCCGCACCACAGACAACCCGAAACCCGAAGTAGTTGAACCTGATGACAGGGGTATCCCTGTCGCGACTAGCACAACGACAGTACCTGGGATTGAGGATCCACGAACCACCGCGCAACAGCCGAGAATGATTATCATTTTCATCCTCATCCTCATCCAATAACCAAGCTTGACCATCCGGCGGCGCACCTTCATAACTATCATGCCAATGGTCAGCACACCATTCCCACACATTTCCATGCAGATCAAATAAGCCAAAGGGGTTCGCTACCTGAAAACTCCCGACCGGGGTAGTCTTTTTAAGATACTTACCCTTATGACCTTCACCATAAGTATAATTGCCGTCGTAATTGGCTAAATCCGTAGTAATCGTTTCACCAAAATGAAACGGCGTTGTTGTTCCCGCACGACAGGCATATTCCCACTCGGCTTCACTAGGAAGTCGGTAGTCTCGTCCTGTGTACTGCGATAACCGCGCACAAAACTCTACACAATCATACCACGATACTTGCTCAACGGGTCGATCTGATCCTTTAAAATTAGACGGGTCAGGGTCAAGTTCTTTATCGACTTGAGGTAGATTAGCAATCGCCTGCCATTGTGCCTGAGTTACCGGGTATTTCCCCATGAAAAAGGGTTGAACCGTTACCGAATGCTGGGGACTTTCACTATCTCTGTGTCCTGCTTCCGTATCGGGAGAACCCATCAGAAATGACCCTCCTGGAATCGCCACCATATCCAAGGTGACACCATTGCCCAAATCTTCCCGAAAATATTGCCCTTGCTCCTGAGTTTTGTCAATGATATTACCCTGTTTATCAACCGTCACCACCTCAAACTCAAACACCTGCAAGGGAGGAAATGAACCCGTACCTTCAGCAATCCATTCCTCCGGGATGTCCAGATTTTCCCCTAGAACTGAGTAGGAATGCGTCCCAGCTTCGGGATTCACTGATTCAGGTTCAGCCACAAAGCGAGTAATTAACTCAGCATACTCCAACAGATTTGGGTAAGCCCTTAATTGAGGGGCAAGTTCCTGCGTAATTCGGGACAAACGCGCCATTTCAGTTTGCCAGCGACTTCCCCCGATTGCCCGACTCTCTTGAAACGCTTGCACAATCTGACGCACAGCATTTTCTCGCTGGTTATCAAGGTACACCATTGCCGCCCACTGTTGCGCCTCTAATTCCTGTTTACTAATAAACGGATTCGTCTGTGCCAGATGGCGAACATACCCCAATAATAATCGAGCCACCTCCTGCATCCGTTGGCTGGAGAGTGCCGCATCATTATGCATTTCCTCCAGCAAATAGGCACGAACGGCGGTATCCATAGCATAGAGTTCGTACCCCACCGGACTACACAAATCCGACAGCAACAAATCCACTTCCGCCAGCCAAGGCACTTGTCCGCGCAGAAATTGATTCCGCAGATAATTGAGCAGTTCCGGGGTTAGCACCAAAGGAAGTGCCGCATGATACGCCAAAAGCCGATAAGATTCCTCAAATCGCCGGACAAATTGGTTCACCCGTTGTCTGGCAATTTCCTTATCTCGGTTAGCTACAGTGGCGGTATTCATGTTCGTTCGTAGTCAGGGCTTTAGCCCTAAATTCCGTTGGGTAACAAGCGTCAACCCAACCTACAACTCGTTCGTAGTCAGGGCTTTAGCCCTAGATTCTGTTGGGTAACAAGCGTCAACCCAACCTACAACTATATAGCGCGATCGCGACGTAAGCAGCGTCAGCCTTCTTAGGTGAATCACCCAACGCCTAAACATTATCTGCTTTCCTTGACATGCTCTCTTGTGATAGTTCACTCAACCCCAGTGCTAACCGTTTCGAGCATGTCATTTACCGGTTTCCCGCGCTTGAGTTTGACCCAGTTAGGTGTGATGGGTTGGTAAGAACAGTAACAAACAACAATATGAGTAGGAGTGTCGGGGGAAGAAAACTGGTGAATCGTGGTGACAACCCAGTCTCCATCCCGACTATGGGTAATTCCGCCTTGTTCTGGATTGTCTAAATTTGTATACTCGCGGATGCGATCGCCTATTTTGGGGAGATGACCGGAACTATCCCATTCTTCGCTGATTATGTCGGTCATCGATCCGGCTGGTAGCAGTTGACGATTTTCCCATCCGGGAGCGCTCATTGTCTCGGTTTTGTAAACAATCCAGGTTTCAGCTTTAACTTTAGTCATAGCGTTCATCTTCAAATGTTGTTTGTTCACCATAGAATACGCAATCAACTTTCAATGTCGGATCGCGTGTTGGCTTGATTTTCTTTAATCTCCACCCATTTCTGCGTTCCATGTCCCTACATTTATCTGGATCAGTTGCTGCGTGAACGTTTTCTTTAGTTGGGTCATAATCCAAGGAGTCACCCGTTCCTGATTTAATCATTGTTTTCCTTATCCTACTGGCTCGCAAACGGTAACACACCATAGCGGCATGGTAATGGGTACAAGGGCGCACGTCAGCAAAGGGCGCACGTCGGTAAAGGGCGCACGTCGGTGCGCCCCTACGGTGACAACGGCTGTCCGCGTACAATATCGATCGCATGACTTAATCCATCGTTATCCATGGGATACATTGGCACAAGATGGGCAATGAGTTGAGCTGAGGTACTCCCCCAACGCTCTTGGGGCATGGGATTTAACCAGGCTATCAGATTGGTCTGTTGCTTAATTTGAAATAATACCTCCGTCGTGGCTCGAATTCGCTCTAACCGCCGATATCCCCGCGCCGCCCCTGCATCGCTGACGATGAAAACACTGGTGTTATTATCACAGGTGGCTAACACCCGCTCCAACAGGACAGGTTGGGTCAAATAGGGGTCATGATAGACGCTTTTTGCCGGAATATTGTGAAAATAGCTAACATCCACTTGCCCAATCGAACTTTCATATTGCGCCGTTTCCACCAAGTCACGGGTAAAGCGATGGAAGGGTGTCATTGACCCATCTTGGTCGATTAACAACAGCAAATGAGCCGCATTCCGTTCCCGACGCCGATAAACCGGGGTGAGAAAAAATCCCTGACGCGCCACGGTTTCCACTGTCGCCCGCTCATCCACAACATCCTCTGGACCATCTAGAATCGGACGGCGCAGATAACGCCAACTATACACCATCGCACGGCGGGAAATGGGTCTATCGGTTTGTAGTTGGGGGGTATCTTCCGTTTCAACCGGGGTAAAGGGAGCGCGAATCGGCAACGGCGCTAACTCTAGAGCGGGTTGGGGTTGCACGGATTCTACAGGTTGAGGTGAGGGAGCGGCTAGCGGTTTATCTTGGGGTTCTGGTGAGGGTTCCGGTTTAGAGGTGCGGCGTGGTGGTTTCGGTTCCACCGTTGAGGTGTCTGCGATTACCGATTCCCAAATGAACTGAAACTGGCTTTGTTCGGCGCGGGAATGACACCAGAGTAATGTTAACACCCGTTCGAGTTCTTCTAAGCTACTTGACCCATAGCCCCCTTCAATTGCCTCTAGCGCTGCCCGATATTCACCCACACCCAAGTTGAATCCGCTTTGGCGTAAGCGGTTAAATAGGCGAGATAGGATGGGCTGAATGGTATCGTTTTTCACATCATGTAGAGACGTACCATGGCACGTCTGTCGTCAATTGTCGGGGTGAGTTTACCCGTTTCATTGTAGTGCGTTAAGCGAAGCCATGCCGCAGGCTTTGCATCTTGCTCGCTACCCATTGCGAGAAGAGAGGGCGACCCAAGCCTATTGAGTGGATTGGTGTTGTTAATTGATGCAACGGGTCGCCCCTACAGGGTTGATTTTTACCTATCGTTTTTAGAAAAATGGTGCGTTACGCTACCCTTCGGGAACGCTGCGCGAACGCTAACGCACCCTACGATTTTGCGTATACATGACATAAGATAAATGACCCTACACAGCATAGTTTTGCCAATCTGCCCGCAGCTTAAATAACAATTCCCGATAAGGAAGCCGCTTCTCCTTGGCTAATTTTTCCGCCTTATAGGGCGTCTTTTCAAAGGTTTGCAGTGCTTTCAACCAATCTAAAAATTCACTCGTTCCGGGAAGCTTGAACAACCCTCCCTCCTGACGCACTTGAATAAATCGTTCTGTTGCCGTCTCCACTAATTCCCTCGCCGGAGCCGTCATTTGCTGCATCTGGTAGTGAATCGCGACAATTTCTTTTAAGCGCTCTTGACTGGGAAATTCAACAAAATAATATAAACAACGGCGTAAAAACGGTGCAGGTAAATTCCCCTTTTCCTTATTACTGGTAATCATCACAATAGGCGGATAATCAGCCTGAACTTTTTCCCTTGTCTCCGGAATCGTAAATTCCCACGGCTCATCTAAAACCGCAAGCAAATCATTGGGAAAATCAATATCTGCCTTATCAATTTCATCAATTAAAACCACCGCCGGACAGGATTTCAGAATAAACGCTTTCCCCAATGCGCCCAATTTGCGATAGTATTTGGGATTACTGGGATTGCGGCTTTGGTCACTCTTGTCCAGCGTCTCTAACTGCTGAATCTGGACATCATGCAAACGTAAAATAGCATCATAGTGATAAAGACCCTCTTGAGCTTTACTCGTCGAACGCACATCCCAACGATAAAATGGTAATCCTAATTCATAGGCTACCGCACGAGCCAATCGCGTTTTCCCACACCCGGCTTCTCCTTCTAATAATAACGGTCGCCGCAAATAAATTGCCAAATTTACCGCCTGAATCAATTCATCCGGGGCAATATACGGTTCAGGGGTTTGGGGAGAATCCGGATGAGCTGATTTCGGTCGAGCGTTAGGATTCCCTTGAAACTTATATTCAGTGGTCGAATTCATGACATCAATTCCCTCCAACTCCGAAAGCCCGAGTCAACTCGTTCATAAGGTAACTATAAACATCAATCGGTCTACCTTGGCTCACTTGGTAAACCATACGAGACATCTGCTCAATTTCCCTTGGCGTCCGCCCTATATTAGGCGTCGCCAAACCGGAGTATCGATATAACCAAGTTCTGATTTCTTTCTCCGTCCAGTTGCCTAATTTTAGTTCAATAATCTTCTTGCTACTCAACTTACCCCCTTGACAAAATAGAGCGGGAGACCGACAAGTTTGAGGAATTTTCGTCTCCACCACCATAACGGTAACAAATTTAACCAAGGGAAGGTCTTGGCGAATTAATGGTAAGCGGCTGATTAAAGGAATCCAGAATTGAGGAATTAACCAGGCTAAAAA
Organism: Coleofasciculus sp. B1-GNL1-01; assembly: GCF_040220235.1. Taxonomy (NCBI): domain Bacteria; kingdom Bacillati; phylum Cyanobacteriota; class Cyanophyceae; order Coleofasciculales; family Coleofasciculaceae; genus Coleofasciculus; species Coleofasciculus sp. B1-GNL1-01. Next base: position 73,346 of record NZ_JAVJTO010000044.1, on the reverse strand, counting down.
GTCAGATTGGCTATCCAGGGAGAAGAGTCGAATCTCCAGAAATACGGTGCTGTCAATTTGCAAAGAGTTATAAATTTTATCGATTAGGCGTTGAGTCGCGACTTCTACCGGACTGGTATTATCTTCCAGGTTAAAGCTAGCCCCCAAGCGCTGGATAAAATCTGTGGGATTCGGCTGTTCCCAGGCGGCAAAGCCGACCGCACGGGGACTCCACACCCCTTTATCCTTGAGAGAAGTTTTAATCTTTTCCATGCACCACTTTCCACCCATGGGATGACAATTCTGGAGTAAGAAAAAGACAGCGCCCCCTTTTTCGCCAAAGTGGTCAAAAATGCGATTAAACAGTTTACTGGCTTGAGAATAATTAATCTTAGGTAAATGGTTTTCCCAGTTCTTATAATTGTCGTTGTAAGTTGTATTAGATGACTGACATTGATTCAGTTGGGCTTCCACCCTTTCCATCTCATGAAATACATCCTCTGCTTGTCGCTTAAGCTGATTGCGATCGGCTTGATTTTGGGTGTAATTTAATTGCTGATATAGACTCTCATAATCCACTATTAATTGGTCAAGCCGAGCCTGAAGCATCTTTTTCTTAGTGCTTATGGCATTGGTCATTGATCATACCCAATCTGACATTATTATAGAACCATTTTTTCCTAGATTGTAGAGACGTTGCCTGCAACGTCTCTACCAACAGGCTGGTCGAAATACAGGGAATAGAAAATTTTAATTCATGATTCATAATGCATCAAGTACGTTGGCGACTTCGGTCATTTCCTGCTCAAGAACATCACACTGTCGTTTAATCATGTTGCGCTCAGCGGCATTTGATGTATAATTCAATTGATTATAAGTATTTTCATAATCAGCTATTAAACTTTCCAAAGTTTTCTGTCGAGTTCTAGCTTTTGCTTGCTGAACTAAACTCAATGCGGGTTTAGGTTTCATTGCCGTGTGAACAAATTGACCGAGCATCGACCAAGCTTGACTCAACACCTTTGTGGGAATCATAAACGCTGCCTTAACCCCATCCCGTTGTCGTTCCGCCGCCACCGCCATCCCGACAACTCCCGACAAGGTTTCATCCCACACGGGCGCACCACTAAAGCCCGGTTCTACTCGATAACCGGGGACATTAACCGCTTCCATTTGTATCCATCCATTGCCTAATTCCCCGCGCAGTACCCCTGTCGCCCAAACGCCATCAGGATGTCCACTGGGAAAGCCAAACACCCGTACTGAATGTTGCCAAACATCGTCTGCTGTAACCAATCGCACAGGTTGCACTCCCGGCGGACATTTATCCTCCAACTTTAATCCGGCAATATCTTCTCCAGCTACCGCAGGATTCACGGGTTGCCAAAACTCTACCCTTGCTTTAATTTTCTTTCCCGGTGCAATTAAAGGAAAATCTAGATCAATCAAACCCGTTGGCATATCGGGAGTATTTGGGGGAATTGTCAGCGCTTGAGCTACCAGATGGGCGCAGGTTAGCACATAATTAGGAAATACCAGAAACCCTGCCCCAACCACAACTCCATTGGCGTGGGATATGCGAATAATCCCGGTTTTAAAGGCATTTAGGTAAGCGGAGTTATCTGCCATCGCGTTTCCTTGACTGAGACTGATTCCACTTCAATGTAATTTCATAGCTGACTTCGCCGCCGACTGAGGTAAAGACTGCCCCTGCATCAGCGGTTAACTTTAGTCCAAATTTGACTTCCACTTCATCGGCGGGCGTGTTGAGATCGTTTAGTTTAGAAATAATTTTAGAGGCGACAGGCTTAATCGTATCTAGTGCTTGATCAAAGGAACGTTGGGCTTTGAGGGCTAAACGTCCTGAGGGTAACGCGACTCGTTCAACCGCCGTCGTTTCGGGTTCATCTACCTCGACTAAGAACGTAGAGTCATCGTCTAGGGAAAATTCAACGAGTTGTTTCAATGTTGACCTGGGAAATGGTGTTTTATCTGATTTTATCAGGCAACAGGTAACAGGCAACAGGCAAGAGCCGCCAAGGGATAAGGGGGGTTTCTGTCCTCGGATTTGGTATAATTCTCTCACCTTCCCCAATCCCCCAAAATTGTACCAGTGGAGAAATCTTGATTACTATTAAGTCTGGGAAGTTAAACAAGGTAACGCCATGACAATAACCATCTCCCCAGATCAAATCGATCGGATTGTGAGTAATCGACACCATGATCCCTTTGAAATTCTTGGGTCTCATCCCGTTGAACGGGAGGGTAAAACAAGCTGGGTTGTGCGGGCTTACCTGCCGAAAGCCGACGCCGCTTGGGTGATTCGTCCCACGGAACGGGAAGAATACCCGATGCAGGCTGTCAGTCATCCTCATTTATTTGAATGTGAGATTGAGATACCGGAATTAGCCAACTACCAACTGCGGATTAAAGAAGGCGAACATGAACGAGTCATCTATGACCCCTACGCCTTTCGTTCACCGCGTTTGACAGATTTTGATATTCACCTATTTGCCGAAGGCAATCATCATCGCATTTACGAAAAATTGGGTGCTCACCCTACAGAATTTAATGGCGTCCAAGGGGTTCACTTTGCCGTCTGGGCACCCAACGCCCGTAATGTTTCCGTTATCGGTGATTTCAATAACTGGGATGGACGCGAACATCAGATGCGCCAACTGGGGAACGGGATTTGGCAACTGTTTATCCCGGAAATTGGTGTCGGAGAACACTATAAGTATGAAGTGAAAAACCACGTCGGACATATTTATCACAAATCCGACCCCTACGGCTTTGAACAGGAGATTAGACCCCAAACCGCGTCAATTGTCAATAGCCTAGACTACACTTGGCACGACGAAGACTGGCTAGAACGGCGTCGCCATACTGACCCCCAAGAACAACCCATTTCTGTTTATGAGGTTCACTTGGGTTCATGGTTGCATGAGAGTGCCGAGACGCCGCCCGAATTCCCGGATGGGGAAACTCGCCCCGTGGTGAAAGTCTCCCAGAAACCCGAAGGACGCTTCCTCACCTATCGGGAATTAGCCGATCGCCTAATTCCTTATGTCAAAGAACTGGGATTCACCCACGTCGAACTTCTCCCCGTTGCCGAACACCCTTATGATGGGTCTTGGGGGTATCAGGTTGCCGGATACTACACCTGCACCTCCCGGTATGGCACGCCTCAAGACTTGATGTATTTCATCGACCAATGTCACCAAAATGATATTGGCGTGATTGTGGATTGGGTTCCGGGTCATTTTCCCAAAGATACTCACGGGTTAGCCTTCTTTGATGGTACGCATCTTTACGAACATGCTGATCCCCGCAAAGGGGAACATAAGGAATGGGGAACCTTAGTCTTCAACTACGCCCGGAATGAAGTTCGCAACTTTTTGGTTGCCAATGCCCTGTTCTGGTTTGACCGCTATCATATTGACGGGATTCGCGTGGATGCGGTGGCGTCCATGTTATACCTGGACTACGATCGCAAAGATGGGGAATGGGTACCGAATCAGTATGGGGGTAACGAAAACCTAGAAGCCGCCGACTTTTTGCGCTATCTGAATTATCAGATATTCGGCTATTATCCCGGTATCCTCTCCATTGCTGAAGAATCCACCGCTTGGCCCCTCGTCTCTCGTCCCACCTATTTGGGCGGCTTAGGCTTCAGCTTCAAGTGGAATATGGGCTGGATGCACGATATGTTGGATTATTTTGCCAAAGATCCCCTGTATCGTCCCTACCACCAAAATAATGTCACGTTCAGCATCATGTATGCCTTCAGTGAAAACTTTATGCTGGCGCTATCTCATGATGAAGTCGTCCACGGAAAAGGCAACCTATTGAGTAAAATGCCAGGAGATGACTGGCAGAAATTTGCCAATCTCCGCTGTTTATATGCCTACATGTACACCCATCCCGGTAAGAAAACCCTATTTATGGGCATGGAATTTGGACAACGGAATGAGTGGAATGCTTGGGCAGACTTAGATTGGGGCGCGTTGCAACATGAACCCCACCAACAACTGAAGCGATTTATGGCGGATTTAAATCACCTATATAAAAGTGAACCCGCCCTCTATAGCCAAGACTTTTCCCATCAAGGGTTTGAGTGGATTGACTGTAACGATGCCGACAATAGCGTCGTCTCATTTATTCGCAAAGCAAAAGACTCGGATGACTTTATCGTCACCGTCTGTAACTTTACCCCTCAACCTCATCCCGACTATTGGGTGGGTGTCCCCGAACCCGGTTTCTATGCGGAAGTCTTGAACAGCGATGCTGAAGATTACGGCGGTAGCAATATGGGGAATATGGGGGGTCGATGGACAGGGGAATGGTCTCATCCTCGCTGGTCTTATTATATTGACTTGTGCTTGCCACCCTTAGGCGTTTTAATTCTGAAATTAGATCGGAATAAGTAGTCGGAGAGAGTCATTAGTCATTAGTCATTTGTCCTTTGTAAAGGTTTAACTGGACAGTAGGCGCACGGTCATGTAGCCTTACCCAAAAACCCTCTGCGCCCCTCTGCGCGAACCTCTGCGAACCTCTGCGTTGAAAAATCCTGCCACCGCTTACAGGATAAAAACGAATCTTTTGTTAATCAATAACCAGGGAAACATGACAAAAACTGCAACCAAAAGAACACCCATCACCTTAATCGCCGACGAAACCCAAAAACTCCTCGATTGGGCAGATAGCGTTCAACAATCCAACGACACCATATTTCACAAAGCCAAAACATTAGCCACCCGTCTCGGTGCCCATTATCGTGCCGATGGACTTACCGAAATAGGCTTCTGGGCACCGGAATTAGGGGCAGATATGTTCCAACCCAAGAACATTTATCTAGAAGTTCTCACCCCCCTGAACAAAATTGACCCCACCTTACCCAACCAAAAGGTCAAAGTTCATCGGGAACACCTGCAACTAGAAAAACACGGCGAATATTTCTGGGGCGTCGTTTCTGGAATGCGTCCGGGAACCAAAGACCAGATGGGTTCCTTCTATTGGCTAAAATACTTAGATTTCCAGAATGAAATCCAAACCATTGGCGATGTTTTAGCCTATTCCTTACCTTACGGTGTTTACGCCCCCGCCGAAGTCTATGACCTGAATCAGTTGCAAGAAAAACGTAGCGACTTGGAGTATTTAGGTCAAGGGGACGCCGATGAATCCGGGATTATTCGCGTTCATCCACCGCGTAATATTTTACAAATTCATATTACCACCGCCGCTAAAGAAGGAACGCTAGCCGGATTAACCCGTATCTATCAACGGATTGCGGAAAAAATTAACGCCAATGACGCTTTAACCCCAGCCGAACAATGTTACATCGGCTATGACGCGGTGCAACTTCTCCCGATTGAACCCACGGTAGAATATCGGATGGAACATGAGTTGGGACAAGGTTTTTTTATCTTCAATGAAGATGACTTGGATGAAATCGACCCGGAAACTGAACAGGTAGATTACGAAACTGAGGACATTAAAATCACTCTGAAAAAACCGGATATCCAAAACTGGGGTTATGATATCGTTATTTTTGGGTCTTCAGCGACCAATCCCTCTGTCCTGGAAACCTTGCGCCCGGATGAATTAGTGGAGTTTATTAGTACCCTGCACACCTTCCCCACGGGTCCAATCCAAGTCATCTTTGATATTGTGTATGGTCATGCAGATAACCAGGCGTTAGATGTCCTGAATGGGCGCTTCCTCAAGGGACCGAATATGTACGGTCAAGATGTAAACCATCAAAATCCAGTTGTGCGGGCTATCTTATTAGAAATGCAGCGGCGGAAAAATAATTTTGGCGTTGATGGGATTCGCGTAGATGGTGCCCAAGATTTCAAGTTTTTTAACCCCTTATCCGGGCGAGTCGAATATGATGACGCCTACCTCAAAGATATGGGCGAAGTGGTGCAAGACATTGGCTCACATCAGCGGCGACTGTTTGCTATTTTTGAAGATGGACGCCCCTGGCCCGCTGAAGGGTGGGAAGAGATTTCCACCTATCGGGATATTGTTGAATTTATGCCCGATGCATTTCAGTGGGGTCCGTTAATCTTTGCCCATAATACCCCCGGTTTGCAGAAGTTTTGGGATAAGAAATGGCGTCGCGTCTGTGATGTGATGCAGGTTGGCGAAAACTGGATTACTGGCTGTGGAAACCATGACACCTTACGCCGAGGAACTCAGGTAGAACCCGGATTACCGATTAATTGGAATTTGGGGAAAAGTTTACCGGAAGTGTTGAATACGGCGTATAATAATCCGGCGGTGACGTTATGGGTGTATGGGTTTAGTCCCGGTTTACCGATGGACTTTATTAACTGTACCCTGGAATCCGCCTGGGGCTTTTTCCGCAATACCGATGATCGCTATGGGGTAAAAGTGGCGGCGGAAGAAGCCGGATTTTTGGATTGGCAGGTGGAAAAATATGTTTACAATGACCAAGACACTATTTTCCCCCGGCTGAAGCAAATGGGGTTCCGCAAGATTGATGAATTACGTCAGTTTATGCGGGGACTTTATGACGCCATTGAAGAAACGAATTATGATTTAGAAGAAGTGGCAAGTTTATGTCAGCGTTATCTGGGGGCGGAGTCAGAGAAAGAAGACGTTAAACAGGAAGCAACCCAGCGGAAATCAGCGGCACAATTACAGAAGCTAAATGTACCAGAAAAATCCCAGGTATTAACTGAGTTAGATGTCGGGAAACTGAAGGTATTTGCTAGGGCGTTTATGGAAGATATGCACCAAGCTTGTAATGTATGGAATTATGAGGAGTATTTGGTGCCAGAATTAGCGGCGTTTAATTTAACCCTGCGGCGTTTCCGTCATGATCATCCCTGGCTGCGGCATAATTTATCGGGGTTGGATCGGTTTAATCGAATTAGTGAGGATAACTATACCCTTTTCTATGGCTTACGCACACAACCGACAGAGGAGGGGGCGAGTGATCAGCCGTATCAGATGGCGATGGTGTCTCACATGGGTGGTGATCCAGTTACCGTGACGCTGGGAGACTGGCTGCAACTGGATTTGGACGAATGGCAGATTGCGATCGCCTCTCCGGGATTGGAGGTGAGTGATCTGCGATCGTTTGAGTTGCGAGATACTCAGGCGTTGCTATTAGAACGAGTCAGACATTAGATGAGATTAGGGCACGATAGTATCGTGTCCCTACCGAATCAATATAATCTGCCTATAGTAACCGGATTCAGGGAGATAAGGCAGAGAATCTAGAATCCGCGATCGCATCATGATCGAGTATAAGTTTTCCTGTAGGGGCGACCCGCTTGCCCAAATGAACAACGGCGTCCACTCACTTTGATCGGGTCGCCCTTTACTCAACCCTTTGTCTTAGAAAGTGTTGCTTGAGAGTTAGATGTTTTCCTGATATAGGGTTGATTGAATCAGGGCGCACAGCGGCGTCATCAATCAGGGCGCATGTCTATGCGCCCCTACGTTCAGATGTGATATCTCCTGAAATCTTGCACCATTCCAGGGCTTCACCGCCTCTTGCCAAAACTTATCCTGAAGTCGATTAACTTCATCTGGAGTAAGCTGATTGAATAATGTCTTACTCAGGATTTTAACTACGCATCGCTCGCTTGGTGGAATGGCAGGCTCATTAAGGCTGGTGGGCAATGCCCACCCTACGGTATATCAGGGGTTTCGGCGATTCCCAAATGTAAATTTTCAGTGCCATCGCTTTTAGGTGCGATCGTGGGCTAAATCGGAAACAATCAACCAATCACCAATCTATGAATTCAGTGTGGCAACAGGTTACTCTATCGAACTTACGTTTCTATCAGTGGCGCGGCGCTAGCTATTTATATCGCGTCGTGGGATTGCTGCAAGCTTGGCGGCGGGGAAGTTGGCTGCTTCAGTGGGCGGAACCCTTGGGCGCGTTGCTTGTGGCGATTGTGTTTGCGCTTGCGCCCTTTGTCTCTACCGCCCTCATCGGCGTGTTGTTAATTGCTTGTGCAGGGTTTTGGCTACTGCTGACTGTCTCGGATGAGAGAGAACGCCCCCAGGTGACACCGATTCATCTGTTGGTGTTACTGTATTGGTCAATTGCCACTGTTGCCACAGCCATGTCCCCGGTGAAAGTGGCAGCCCGTCAGGGGTTGGTGAAACTAACGCTATACTTATTACTCTTTGCGCTAATGGCACGGGTACTCCGATCAACCCGTCTGCGTTCGTGGGTAATCGGCGTTTTCCTGCATATTTCGTTAATTGTTAGCGTTTACGGGATACGACAGTGGTTTTTCGGCGCAGAAGCGTTGGCAACCTGGACTGATACTAATTCGGCGGCGGCGGATTTGACGCGGGTTTATAGCTATTTGGGGAATCCGAATCTATTAGCGGGTTATTTGATTCCGGCTGTGGCGTTGAGTTTAGCGGCGGTGTTTGCTTGGACGAGATGGCTTCCAAAAGCGTTAGCTTTAACCATGTTTGTGGTGAATTCCGCTTGTCTGGTTCTTACGTTTAGTCGCGGCGGCTGGATTGGGTTTGTCGCCTGTCTGTTTATCTTCTCCGTTCTGGTCGTGTATTGGTATAGTATCCAATTACCAGAAAAATGGCGTTCTTGGGCAATGCCTGCGATGCTGGGGAGTTGTGCGGCGGTAATTATTCTGGCGGTGCTATTTGTTGAACCGGTGCGAGTGCGAGTGGCAAGTATTTTTGCGGGGCGGGAAGATAGTAGTAATAATTTCCGGATGAATGTGTGGGCGGCGGTGATTGATATGATTCGCGATCGCCCGATTATTGGTATTGGTTCGGGAAATGATGCGTTTAATAAGATTTATCCCTTGTACCAACGTCCTAAATATACCGCGTTGAGTGCCTATTCTATCTTTTTGGAAGTGGCGGTAGAAACAGGTTTTATTGGCTTGTTTTGCTTTCTCTGGTTACTTGTGGTTACGGTAAATCGTGGTGTACAACTGATCAACCGACTCCGCACCCTGCGAAATCCTCAAGGCTTCTGGTTAATTGCCGCGATCGCTACCATGGCGGGAATGTTGTCTCATGGTTTAGTGGACACAGTTTGGTATCGTCCTCAGGTGAGTACAGTATGGTGGTTGATGGTGGCAATTATTGCCAGTTATTATCTGCCGCCTCAATCAGGTTCTCCAAGCGGAAGCCATGCAATATATTCCCCATCTAGATGACTATATCGACCAAGAAATACTCAAGCGCAAAAATCAGGACTAAATTCAAGCGGGCGCACGTCAGTGCGCCCCTACAGTTTTTGTGTATCTGAAAACATCATATTGAAGCATTTTACGCCCTGAATCAAATCCGTTTACCCAGAATCCATCGCAGTTCCACCACAGGTTTTTCCACTGAAGGAACTAATATATTCCCCCCTGTTGCCCAGTTGCAGAATTGCTCGGTTAATGTTCCTGTTTCCGACAATTGATGTTCACGTTCGTACTCTAAAAAGGATTCATTAGAAATGAGCTGAAGGGGTAATCCTTCCATAGCACTGGCTAAGTCTTGCGGTGTAAAGAAAGAAGTCCAGTGGAGTTGAGAAATCTGTCGAGTTAACGGATCAGGTTCGTAATCGTCTTGACATAGAAAAATAGCAAAGAGTAATAGTCCTTCTGAACAGAGAACATCGCACATTTTGACTAAAAATAATCGCAGTTGCTCAACATCTCGACAATGAGCAGCAATGACTTCTACACCGATCGCGAAACGATAATGCGCCAGAGGCATTCTCACCAGTGGATCAAGGATATCACCCACGGTAACGTTAATTTGTCCAGTTGAGGCGGCATTTTTTAACCGTTCAACAAAGGTTGGGGATAACTCTAACGCATCGACTGAATAACCCTGTCTGGCTAAAGCCAAGGTATGGCGACCTATTCCCGCACCGACATCTAACACCGTTACCGTTGTCGGATCTTCAAACTGTGCCGCTACTTGCATCACTTTCGCATTTGGCTCAGATCCAAACAACAAAGGCTGTCGGGAGTCAACCCATTTCTGATACTCCTCGACAACTGATGCAGCCAGTATTGATGTTTTGAACTTGTATCCCTCATTCGTGGGTTGGGAGGGTTCGTATTTCAGACGCAATCTGCTATGGGGAGAAATCCGAAATCCCTCGACCAGATTCTTGGCAATCATTTGACCCACTTGCTGCAATTGTTCCTGGCTAAAACGAGAATCAATCGCCTGAAACAGCGCCCCTATCCGCCAGATGTAATACTCGGTTAATGCTGGGATACAAGGCATGACCATTTCGCCATTTGCCAACACCGATTGAATAAAATCGTCAAACAGGGTTTTTTGGAGAATGCCAGGATCGGTGACAATAGGCGGTGGTGGATTCTGGGGGGGTGGGTTTTCGGATGTGATCATGGCTCATCGGTGCTAGGCTATTTGTCTTTCCACTCTTTAAGCTTAAGTAAGCTCAAGCTTACTACATTAAGGGCTTTTAACCCGTTTTAACGGGTTTGAGCTTTAAGAGGAGAACTTTAGTTCAGGGCTTAAGGAGCGTGCCATTCCACCTAACATCGTTGTGGTACGAAAATGTCCGAATCTTTAGCAATTTTTAATCACCCATGACCGTAGTAGTTCATTCACTTGGTCGGGAACTTCATCATGGGGACAATGACCCGCTTGGAGATAGTATTCTGTCAGTTGAGGATAATACTGACGGAACTTTGCTCCCCGTTGTTTGGCATTCATCCAGGGATCACCTTCTCCCCACAAGAGTAATAAGGGACAGCGTAATTGGGAAAGCAGCACATCGATTTTTTCCCCTTGGGGCGATTTGAAGACAGAGGCAAAGACTTTATGCGCTCCGCGATCGCAGGAGGGGCGATAGATATCCTCTACCAGTTGGTCGGTAATGGCGCTGTGATCTAAATAAACTTGCTTGAGGGTTCTGCGAATGATCGCCCGTCGCCGCAGGTACTGAAACAGAAGGAAACTCGCCCAAGGTTGCAATAAGAGCGATCGCGTCATATTCTTGAACCCCTTTCGCTCAGAATTCGCGGACTCTGGAACTTTCGTCTCGGTAAACGGACCTGCACTATTGAGTAACACCACTCCCGCCGCAGAATCAGGACGTTGTGCTGCAACACATAGCGCACAATAACCGCCTAAGGAGTTCCCTGCCAATACCACAGGCTGACCAATCACCTGAGTGATAAAATCATGCAACTGATCGCGCCACAACTCCCCACTATATTGCCAGTCTGGTTTAGCGGATCGTCCAAACCCCAATAAGTCAATTGCCCAAACTTCAAAGTCTTGTTGGAGTTCAGCGATATTCTTGCGCCAGTGATCCGTCGATGCACCAAATCCGTGGATCAGTAACAGAGGAGGATGATGCGATCGCTTCTCACCCGCTTTGACGTAGTAAATGGACTGTCCTCGCCACTGCCAATAGATGCCAGGAATAGTAGCCGTTGCTGCAACGGGGGTCGCCTGCATGGTTCTCGATAATGTTAAGTAACGTTAACTAATCTTAATATAGCGTAAGCGTTAAGGAATGGGGGCGGACGAATCTAATAAGTATTCAAAAGAGCGATCGCGCTCTACTGGGCTGCTTTCAAAACCTGATCAATAGTCAGCGTTAGGTTTGGTAAAGTGGGCGATATCAAGCGATCGCCTGCTCGAAATTGCTGTAACTCGTATTCCCCCTCTACCAATTGACAGAGCGTTAAAGTAGGTTGTTTGGGATTGCCAATGAAGCGTCGCCCACCCAATGCGGCATAATCCACAATCCAATATTCCTGGATACCCAAGGCTTCATACTCTCCCAGCTTAATCAAGTAATCATCCCGCCAGTTGCTTGAAACGACTTCTATAATCATCTTGATCGATTTGCCCAGAGTGATGATAGAACCACTTTCCCAATCCGGTTCATCAATCAGTGCAGGTTCATCTAGGACAATGACATCCGGTTCATATCCAGAAGTACCATCCAGAGAACGAACAATACATTCTTTAGGGATAAAATAGGGCAAGGAAGCCTGACGAATTGCAGTGCCTACGTTGTAAGCTAAATCCCCTGACAACTTTGAATGCTTACCTCTCGGTTTGGGCATCTCAACAATTACCCCATGGTGTAACTCATAGCGGCATTCAGCGGTTTCTGGTAGCCACTCAATAAACTCATCAAACGTAATCGGCGGTTGCAAGGCTTGGATCATAGATTCACCTCGTTGTAGCTTTAGAAGCGTGCGATCACAAACTTCTGTATGAACCGGATACTGGGCAACTCAGGAGAGTTAGGGGTGACTTTGGTAAGATTAATTTGTGGGTTGGGACACCCTGCGGCTTGGGTTTTTACAGCTATTCACCATCACAAACAGTTTCCTAACTGTCTCCAGTTTAATCATCGAGGCATTATGCCAGATAGCTAGCCTATCATAGAGAAGACTCTCTTAAGATGAATGGCACTAAAAATTTGCCTTTTCGGATCGTCGAAACCCTTGATAGACCGTAGGGTGGGCATTGCCCACCAGCCTCATTTGAGCGTGCCATTCCTCTTAAGATGGATATAACATCACTCTCCCATGATTGCCCCTAGCGAGTTTCAGGATTACCTAAGAAACATCTGCCACCGCTACGAACAGTGGTGGGCTGTGGATGCGTTGACTGAAACAATTGCGGCTAAACAGGCAACCTTCTCATTTGAGCAGATGGTGCAAACTGAAGAGAAGAGACGAGAAGAGAAGCCACAGATAGTTTCACTGCCCATACTTAAAGGAATCCAGAATTATGTTGAATCCGAGCATATTTTACTGGTAGGTTCGCCCGGTGTCGGCAAATCAACCGCGCTTTTGCGTTGTTTAGTCAGTTTGGCAAAAAAGGAGCTTGAAAAACCAGAACCTCGAATTCCTGTGCTGGTTCCGTTGAAAAGGTACAATATCCGTTTTTCTAACTCTGAAGATCCTTCGGGGATATTGACTTTAATTAGAAATGCTCTTAAGCCACAACTACAACTGAAAATTCCCGAAGTTGAAGAACTATTGTTTCAGAAACGGCTGATTCTGCTCTTGGATGGCTTGAACGAGATGCCAGCAGACACAGTTCGTACAGAACTTAAAGCATTTCGAGAGGAGTGCCAAGATTCAGAAATACCATTCATTTGCACAACGCGAGAGCTAGGCAGCGGCGATTTGGGCATCAAAAGAAGGTTAGAAGTTCAACCGCTTAGCCCTCCAGAAATCAATCGCTTTTTACAAGAATGTATGCCCGCTCAAGCGGAACAAATATTGCAATTATTGAGCCGAGACAATCGAGAGTTGAGCCGCACGCCATTTGTTTTATGGATGCTGTATCAATTGTTTCAGGAAAAGGACACTGTTGTCGAGACGTTAGGAGAGGCATTCCGTCAATTTTTCCGGTCTTTCAAAAAATATAAGGAAGACGCACCCGTTACAGATGAGCGTCGTCAAGCTTGGAATCGTTGGTTGGAACATCTGGCGTTTACAATGCTGAACAATCCGGAGCCAACCGATCCTGGCTTGATTATCTCTGATGAGCGAGCAGAAAAAGTTCTTACTGAAAGGTTTGGTGAGCGTTATGGTACTTCCTCCCGGATTGAAGACTTGCTTAAGTATCACCTTTTAGAAAGAGTCTCTGATAGAGAAGTTAGTTTTCACCATCAACTAATTCAGGAATATTACGCGGCGGAATACTTGCTGGAATATGTACCTGATCTTCTGAGAGATGAGGAAGGTGTAAAAAAACTGAAGTGTCATTATCTCAACTACCTGAAATGGACAGAGCCAATTGCACTTATGCTTGGGCTATTAGAAATAAATGAAGAGACAGCTAAAAACCAAGCAATAAAAATAATAGACCTAGCGTTGAAGGTAGATCTATGTTTAGGAGCAAGGTTGGCAGGGGAAGTAAAACCTGATTGGCAGAAGGAGACAGTTGGTTTAATTGATGTATTGAATGTTCCTCATTCTCTTAAGATTCATCTATATGGCATGACTCGCTCTGAGAAGGTAATTCCTCTTTTAGAGCAAGAACTCGTAAGCGAAAATTCTAGTCTTCATTACAGAGTTATAGAAGCATTGGCAAGAGTAGGTAACGAGTCTACAATTCCTGTTCTCATCAAAGCTTTAGAACATAAAAATTATTGGCTTGGTTCCACAGTTGCTAGAGTTTTAGGAAAGATAGGTAGTGAGAAAGCAATTCCTAATTTAAGGAAAGCTTTGGTCGGTAAAAATTCCCATATTCGTGCTGCTGCGGCTTCTGCGTTAGGTCAAATCGCAAATCCAGAGGCTGTACCTGCTCTGCTCCAAGCTCTGGAAGACGATAACCTCGAAGTGCGTAAGAATGCTGCCTCTGCATTAGCAGCAATTAATGGTGAAGCAGTAATTCAGGCTCTGGTTCAACATTTGAAGCATCAAGACTTCCAAGTTCGTAAATATGCTGCTCTTGCACTAGGAAAAATGGGTCATGAAGCTGCGATTCCTACACTACAACAAGCTCTGGAAGATTGGAACTCTCAGACAGATGTCAACCCTATTATTCGTATTCATGACTCGTTTAGCAGTAGCGCTATTTTTGCTCTAGCGAAAATTAAGGCTGAAGATGCCGTTCTCACTCTAGTTAAAGTTGCCTTGGAGCAGAACGAGTCCTTTCTTCGCAGAATAGCCATTGACAATTTAAAGGAAATTGATCATCAAGTTACTATTTTTTCTCTGCTTAACGCTTTGGAGGTAGAAAATTGTATTATTCGTTCTAGAGCTGCCGAGGCATTAGGTAAGATTGGCAGTGAGGAAGAAATTCCCTATCTACTCACAGCTTTTGAGAATAATTTTCCTTGTGTTCGCTGGAGTATCGCTATTGCTTTAGGAGAAATTGGTAATAAAAATACTGAAGTAGTCTCTGTTCTGCTTCACGCCTTGAAAAAAAAGGAAGATACTGACCGTTGGAGTGCTGCTATTGCATTGGGAAAACTCGGCATCCCAGAAGCAATCCCTACTCTTCGAGAATTCTTAAAATATTGCTCCCACGAGAATTGTTATCAGGTTGCTAGGGCTTTGAGGCAAATTGGTAATCAAGAGGCAATTCTTACTCTGCTTGAAGCATTAGATGATGAAGATACTGAGGTTTGTCGTATCGTCGCTTATGAGTTAGGGCAAATTGGCAAGAGTGCAATTCCAGCTTTATGTGAGGCTTTGAAAAATAAAAATCCTAATATTCGCGCCAGTGCTGCTAGATCGTTAGGTAGAGTTGGAGGGGAAGATGAAATTCCTGCTCTATTGCAAGCTTTAGAAAATCAGAATCATCAGATTCGCGCCAGTGCTGCTGAGGCATTGGGAGAAATTGGCAGCAAAAAAGTAATTCCTGCTTTATTTCAAGCAATTGAAGTTAAAACCCCTCTTGATCCTCTTGTTGTTCATCCAAAGGTTATTGAGGCAATAGGTAAAATTTGGGACTCTGAAGAGTTACCTCAACTGAATAAGCTTCTGTTAAAACCAAAAATTACAGTTCGAGAAAATTTACTTACTGCGATCGCTGGTATCCAATCACGCTGCGGATTCTACAACTACGAAATAGCTCAATACTCACCACCAGAGTTCAATATAACTGATAAAATAGAAAATGAATGCATCAAAATAGTTAATAACATGACCAACAATTTCGATCAACGTGGAGCAAGCATCGGTGTTAATGTCGCCAGCGAAGGCAGCAATATTAAATTCATTCAACATGCCAAGCAGAATATCAACATCTCCGAGCAGGATCTTGCTGAAGCTGCCCAAAAGATTCAAGCTCTGCTGAATCAACTCGCTCAAACCTATCCCCCTACATCCGAACCCCAACAACAGACCTTTATCCAAAAATTCTTAGAGCGGCTTGAATCTACTCCTGACCTTATAAAATTTATCCTAGCAGGTGGCATCGAAAGGCTAAAAATTCTCTGTCCTCCTGCCGGAATTCCTGTTGAAATGGCACGTTGCCTCTATGAAGTCGTGCAAAAACGTTACGGTCAACCGTAATATCAAATCCTCTGAACTGCCCATAATAGCAATGCTGTAACCACCATTGTCGCAGGCTTTTTTATTATGGGTTATTTCCCGAATATCATATAAGTTAATGAGCATAAATCATGCAAATCACGCTCGAAATTCCCGACAACATCGCCAATCAACTACAACTACAACCTGCCAACATTTCCCGCCGATTTTTAGAACTTATCGTGGCTGATAACTATCGGAAAGGACACATTGGAGCCGCCCAAGTGCGCCAGATGCTCAACTTCTCATCCCGGTGGGAAACTTATGAATTTCTAAAGCGTGAAAAAGCCTACTTGCCTTACACGGAAGACGACCTAGAGCAGGATTCACAAGCGATTCGCAATGTTTTATCCCAAGAATGATTATTGTCTCCAATACCTCCCCAATCAACTACCTCATCTTGATTGGTTACATCCATCTTTTGCCCGAATTATTTCAACAAATCATTATTCCCCAAGCCGTCTACCGCGAACTGTCCGATGTCTCTGCGCCCTCACCTGTCCAAAATTGGATTGCCACTCCACCTGATTGGCTCAAAATCCAGCCTGTCAACCAACCTTCGGATACAATTCTTGATCTACTCGATCCCGGAGAACGAGCCGCTATTATTCTAGCCCAAGAAATCAACGCAGATTTACTGTTACTTGATGATATGAAAGCAAGGCGTACCGCGACAGAAAGAGGGTTTGCCATTACGGGTATCTTAGGAATTCTAGATCAAGCAGCAACGATGAAATTGATCGATCTACCTGTTGCTGTTCAAAGCCTTCAGAATACATCTTTTTGGGCTTCCGACAACTTGTTTCAAAAGTTGTTAGATAAGCACTCCTATTTTTGAGAGAAAAAGCTTTATAAAAAGAGCGAGGCATTGGGAGAACTTGAGTTTAAACGATAAACTATACGTCACTTTACGTTATTTAGTCACACAGTAAGACTATAAGGATGGTGGAATCGAGTCAAGATTCGGCTATCTCTACTCGCCAAATCGGGTGATTGGTCTGATAATTGTTGAGTAATATAAAGAAAAAGCTAAAATAGGGAACTGTATCCCGGCAACTATTTTTTTGTAAACACTTGAACGAGAGGGAGAAGCCTAGCCGTGTCTGTGGAAACGATTGAAAAGCGTTCAACATCAACCGTTCGGAAACCCGCACCTCGCTATCGTGTTTTGCTCCACAATGATGATTTCAACCCGATGGAATATGTGGTGCAAGCCTTGATACAGACGGTGCCGAGTTTGACTCAGCCGCAAGCTGTCAATATTATGATGGAAGCGCATAACTCAGGAATTGCTCTAGTCATTACCTGCGCTTTGGAACATGCAGAGTTCTATTGTGAAACGTTGAAGAATCACGGCTTAACCAGTACGATTGAACCGGATGAATAGGGAGACGTAAGTCCTGAACATTTTAAGACAAAACCTCCCGAAATTAGCTCAATACCCAGCACCTGTGCGGCTGGGTTTGTTTGTTTTTACCCTAGGGCTATTTTGGTTACCCTTAGCTGCGCCAATCTACCTTTTAGTCGATGACTCAAACCTCGTCACTATTCTAACGATGGCGTTATTGTTTGGGGAATTTTTAGGGCTACTACAAGTTTGGGGACGCTTTGTTTATGGAGAACCTCAACTGTTAAAGCAGTATGGGTTATACATCTCTCGGCGCAATGGAATAGACTGGCTCAATGGATTAAGTATTGGTTTATTATTTACCCTAACTTTGTTTGCGTTAGAGGGGGGATTAGGATGGCTAACGTTTCAACCTCCTCCAGAACAATTGGGGCGGATTATTTTAGAAGGATTGGTTAGCGCTTTGGGTATTGGCTTAGCGGAGGAGTTAGTCTTTCGGGGTTGGTTATTAGATGAGTTGGAGCGAGACTATTCTCATAAACTATCTCTTTGGGCAGATGCGCTAATTTTTGCCACGCTGCATTTTCTCAAACCCCTCGGAGAAATTATTCGCACGTTACCGGGATTTCCAGGATTAGTGCTGTTGGGATTAACTTTAGTTTGGGCAAAGCGAGGACAAGGGCGTTTGGGTTTACCCATTGGGTTACATGCGGGGTTAGTTTGGGGCTATTACATGATTAATGTGGGACAACTGGTGCAGTATTCGGGTCAAGTATCTCCTTGGATAACCGGAGTCGATTCTAACCCGATCGCGGGAGTCATGGGGTTAGCTTTCTTGATGGTGCTAGCTGTGTGGATCAGGGCGCAGGCTGTGAATTAAGCGATCGCGCCCTAGTACAAGAAGGCAGAAATAACGCCAACAGCTTCTAAGCCCGTCCGTTAATCTTCATCTAGATCATCATCTTCCTCGTCATCATAGTCATTATCCTCGACACCCATCAATTCAGTGATTTCCTCTTCATCATCGCCGCTCTCCTTCTCGCTCGGATCACGCGCCAGCAGACGATTCGTTGATTCTAACCACTCTAAAACTGAGGTTTCACGTTGAACGGCAATGACTGGAGCCAGTTGCTCACGAGATTCTTCACGCAAAGAAGGATTATACATAATAAATTTCAGTAAGTCGATAAAAATGATACCATATTTAACGGTGGATTGTCAGGACTACAGATGGTTAGCAAAGCCACGTTATTAGAAGCGATCGCGGGAAAAAATCGGGGGTTGTTGGCAACGGACACTGAAAAAACAGCGATTTTGGCAGCCGTTGCCCAATTAGAAGACCGCAACCCTACGCCACGTCCACTGGAAGCGCAGGACTTACTGGAAGGGAACTGGCGATTACTCTACACAACCAGTAGCGATTTGTTAAACCTAGGTCGGTTTCCCCTGTGGCAATTGGGTCAAATTTACCAATGTGTTCGCACCGCCGACGCTAAAATTTATAACATTGCCGAGGTTTCCAGCTTGCCTTACTTAGAGGGAATTATCAGTGTTGGAGCGCAGTTTGAACCCGTTTCCGAACGCCGCGTTAATGTTAATTTTGATCGGTCTGTTGTCGGATTACAACGCTTAATTGATTATAAATCTCCGACTAACTTTATCCAGCAAATTGAAACGGGTAAAAAATTTAAGGCGCTTGATTTTAACATTGAAAGTCGAGAGCAACGGGGCTGGTTGGAGATTACTTATCTCGACGAAAATCTGCGGATTGGACGCGGGAATAAAGACAGTGTATTTGTCCTTACCAAACCATGAATGCTCAAACTACGGCGGTTTCCCTAACTCGCTTATCCCAAGGACAACTCAATCTATTAGAAACCTGTCCGCGTAAATTTCAATATATTTATGTGGATCAGTGCGGAAGTCCTGTTTCACCGGAACAACAAGAACGTTTGACATGGGGAAGTTACTTTCACCTGTTAATGCAACAACGAGAACTGGGCTTACCGATAGACTCGTTGCTGAAGGATAATCCCCAACTCAATCATTGGGTGACGGCGCTAATGGAAGCAGCACCGGAGGTATTTGCCCATCATTCTCAATCCTTTCGTGATGCTGAACATTGTCGCACGGTAACGATGCAAGGCTATTTACTAACGGTTATTTACGACTTATTTATTGAAGACGAAAAAAGCGCCCAAATACTTGACTGGAAAACCTATCCTCTACCGACAAATCGTCATCGGTTAGCCAAAGACTGGCAAACGCGCTTATACCGATATGTTTTGCTTCAAACCAGTGATTATTTACCCGAACAGATTTCGATGACGTACTGGTTTGTTAAATCTAAACCTCGTCCCCAATGTCTGACGTTTCCCTACGATAGAGTCCAACATGAAAAAACGAGAGCGGATTTAACGGAGTTGCTGACTCGACTATCTGGATGGTTACACCGCTATCAACATGATCATATCCCCTTTCCTCAAGTGCCTATATCGGCGGGTAAATGTGAAAACTGTAGCTTTGCGGTGCGCTGTCAACGAACGGGAGAAAGTGAGGTTAGCCAAGATAATTTATTACCCAATTTAGCTGATATTGAGGAAGTATCGATTTAAAGGGAACAGTTATCAGTTATCAGTTATCAGTTATCAGTTATCAGTTATCAGTTATCAGGTATCAGTTATCAGGTATCAGTTATCAGTTATCAGTTATCAGTTATCAGTTATCAGTTATCAGTTATCAGTTATCAGTTATCAGTTATCAGTTATCAGGTATCAGGTAAGGTATACAGCAGTTTGCTCTGCTATGCGGAACATTGTCGATCCCCCTCAATCCCATAAGCCAAAAAAGCGAAGCATCCTGTGGCTTCCCCCATTTGAAGGGGGACGGGAGGGGGAACTATAAGGGGGACTTTGATCTACTGTATTACAGCGCAAAGAGCTGTAATTCTGAGTTAACTTCCCCAGCTTCCCCAGCTTCCCCTGCTCCCCCAGCTTCCCCAGCTCCCCCTGCTCCCCCTGCTTCCCCTGCACCTCGACTCCGCCACATCAAGGGTGATTCCGGATAATG
Organism: Coleofasciculus sp. B1-GNL1-01; assembly: GCF_040220235.1. Classification (NCBI taxonomy): domain Bacteria; kingdom Bacillati; phylum Cyanobacteriota; class Cyanophyceae; order Coleofasciculales; family Coleofasciculaceae; genus Coleofasciculus; species Coleofasciculus sp. B1-GNL1-01. The sequence goes on along the minus strand of NZ_JAVJTO010000044.1, from coordinate 52,931 downwards.
GTTCGTTTATTAGTAGGTATAAACATAAAGCCCTCTAACTTGACGAAGTATTGGGGGTTTTAAGACTAGCGGAACTAACGATGATCTAATGGTGCAAGATCTAATGGGCTAAACGATTGTAATCACTCTCTTGAAGAAATAAATGAGTATTGCATCTTGTACAAATAATTACTAAACCAGGCTTCAGCTTCTACCTATTTACATCCAGCTCTAATTTTTCTAGAGGCTGGAACAAAACTGTTTGTAAATCGGTAAGGGTTATAACTTCAATGATTACAACCAATATCTGGCTGGTCTTTACTGTTTACCTGATTTATGCGTTAATTAGTATCCCACTCTTTTTTATGACATCGGGGGGCTGGATGTCAATTTTTTTCTACATTGCATTTGCGGGATTGTTCTACATCACCACAACAATATTTTTATTTTTTAGTGCAACGGCTCGGACAGCAAAGAGACGCACAAAGGTAAAAATAAAGGGAAGTTTTTTGCCAAAAATTATTGGACTGCAAACATTTGTCATTCTATTTAATTACGGGACATGTGGCGATACGATCTGCTATCAAGGGTTTTTACCCAATCTTTTGGAAGAAGCGAGTTTTCCGGTGATTTTTACACCGCCATTTGTGGTGGTTTTGCTTGCCCTTCTGTTGTATTTGGCGTTTTTGTCGATGTTTTTATTGGATGTGGCTTGAGGAAATAGAGAGCAGGGGAAGCAATGTAGAGACGTGCCATGGCGCGTCTGGGCTCTGGGGAAGCTGGGGAAAAAACTAAAGGTATAATTCTATGGAGGTTATTTAAAGACAAGACGAGATGAAACTAGGAATCGGACAGTTGACAAATAGCTTACTGTCTTTATTCCTCAAGTCAAACTGTCCATTATGCGATCGCGCCACTGATGCTGAATTGTGTCAATACTGTCAGCGTCAGTTACAGCGCTGTCAACTGAAGCATCCGAGTCAATTTTGGCAAGGAGAGTTACCCGTGTTTGTCTGGGGACATTATGGCGGCACATTGAAACGGGCGATCGCGGCGCTAAAATATGAGAATCATACCCAGTTAGCTCGTCCTTTGGGATTCTGGTTGGGTGAGGCGTGGCTAAACTCTACGGCGGCGCGACAGAGGAAAAAGTTAACTGTCATACCCATTCCGATTCACCCCAGTAAGCGCCAACAACGGGGATTTAATCAAGCCGAACTCCTTGCCGAGAGTTTTTGTCAATTTACAGGGTATCAGTATCAACCCCACGGTTTAGAACGAGTTCGGGAAACTGAAGCCCAGTTTGGCTTATCTGCAAAAGAGCGATCGCAAAATCTCACGGAAGCGTTTGCTGTGGGTAAGCGCTTTGGCAAGCGTTCACATCATTCACCCGTACTGATTTTAGACGATATTTACACCACAGGCGCAACCGCCCGTTCAGCCACAGAAGTGTTACGCCAGCAAGGAATAGCCGTATATGGTATTGTTGCGATCGCCTCGTCTAAACAGGGAAGATAGGGGAGATGGGGGAGATGGGGAAGCAGATGCATTCGTAGGGGCGACCCGCCGCACAAAATTAACACGACCCACCCATTAATCTGATCGGGTCGCCCTGTATCGGGTATCCATCTCCCGCAGGGTTTGAATGTCCTGTTCAAAATCCTCCATCCCGTAATGAACTGGGATTTGGCGGCTAGCCAGTAGATGTTGAAAAGCGACACGGTGCATCCCGGCAAATCGGCTAGCTTGAGCAAGAGTAAGCTTTTCCCGCTCAAAGAGCATGACAGCAATCTCTTGACGCATTTCAGCCTCAGTCATGCGAGTTATGGTTAAAATTTCGTCAGGGACGACAACGCTCATAGCTCAATTCCTCACGACTCTTCCTATTGTAGGTTCTCGCACACTGCCGAAGGTAATCGCGAGACTTTTTGAAGAGTTTGAGCGATCGCACAAGGTCATTCTCCAGCCAGATTCAACACAGCAGCGCGGGTTTCCCGATCGCACCGAAAGCCAAGTGTCTCAAGCTGATTTAAAATGGGTGATATTGCCTCAATGTATCCAGACTGTTTTGCCTTGAGAATTATACCCAATGTTCCTGTAAAAATGATATTTAGTTGACGGGCGCAACGTCTGGCAAGAGCATCATCAAGTAGGACAAGAGAATCGGGAACTTCTAGTGCTAAGGTTAAGGCTTCTCGCTCCCTTCCAGATCAGAGGCGGATGGCAAAAGTGGTGATTCTTGCGCTGAACGAATGGTTATCCAGGAAAGCAAGTCAGGTTCAGGTAGTGCTATACCTAGAGAACGCCCTTGAGCCAATTCCTCAGCAACGCCTTGGGGCATGATAATTTGATTGTATAAACTAGGGAGTAAGTTCAGTAAATTGGTTTGGTAAAGATACTGGATTGGTGACGTATCGGTAATGACTTCAGGCATTAGCTAAATCTTCCGCTAGTTCTGATTCAGTTAAGCGAAAAGTATCAACACCGAATTCAGCAAGTTTAGATAAAAATACGACTCGTGGAATTCTGGCTAGATTTGCTGCGGCTCCAGAAGAAAGTCGCCCTAATTCATAAAGCTTAACGGCGGCGGCTAAAAGGATCTCACTATCGAGTTTTTCAGGAGTTAGCTTCAGTGCCTGTACTGTTTCTTCAGATATGGACAGTGTAATTTCATACATAGCAAAATTAAAATTCAACATTCTCTCATTGTAGTTGTCGGGTAGGCAGTCCTGAATCCCATTCACAAGCGAGACTTTTTGAAGAGCCACATACACATATAGTATGTGCCGTAAATTTACGTAAGTCCTAGTTTGGATGAAAATACGACTGCCTAATAAACTTTTGTAACAAAGCCTTGACGCTGGGGCATCCATCCTTCAAAGTGCTAAGATAATCCAAATTAAACCGAAAACTCTTAGCGCCACTCAAAGCTGTTCCCGCAGCTCTGAGCAGCTAACCCCCAAACTGAAGCACCAGTCTGGAAGCTAGAAGAAATACTAACACTCCTCTAGCCACTCCGACTTCTTATGGCAACTTGTGCGGGGTGGCTAAGATTTTGGGTCAATTGATTTAGGATTGAGGATTTGGGCGTTTTCCTGGCAAAAAAGCCGATATCGCCACAAATCCAGCATCAACTCTCCTAAATCAAGCCAACGCTACCACTCATACCCAAATCAGGAGTGATTCACCATGTCCCGGAACTTGATCAAGGCTGGAGTTGTTGATCCTTGCCAATTTTCTCTCGACGAAGTACGCCAACAAGTCGCTACATTTCTTAACATTCCCCTCCAGCAAATCGATCGCGTGGAATGCTGGCACCACCAAATCTGGGTCAAGCTAGTTGAATCCCGCGCCATCTTTGTTAGTTATCGCAACTTGCCCCTGTGGATTGACGCCGGATTAACAGCGATTGGGCGCTGTACCTCGCGTTCCCAGTTGGATGAATTAGGCGAAATCCTCCGTCGTGAACGTGACTGGTATGATCAGCATGAGCAACCAGAAGCCGTGCAACCTTGGCGTCAAGCGTGGGCAAAACAGGCTGAATCTCTCAGAAACGAGGAAGAACGCCTGAAACCCATTCGCGCCCATCAGGAAGCTGCACAGGATTGGTATGGGGCTTGGAAACGGGTACTCTACTGTTGCCGAGATTTTAACCGACTTCAGGGATTAGCCGGGGAAATCAATCAACAAAGTCAGGAGTTTCAGGATTTACCTGAGATTATGCAAAAGATGCAGCAATTGTGGCATCAGCGCTGGCATGAACTATCGAGTGCGATCGCCTAAACCGTAGGGGCTTAGTTACCAAGCCCCTACCAAGCCTATGGGGGGTGTGACTACATATAGGGTGTAGTTGGATGATGTATCCTTATATGTGGGGTAGCCAGAGTCAATCTGGATGAATCGGGAATACCATTAGACCGATCAGCTTACCATGAAGGTGAGCGATCGCGCCCCTTAACTGAATCCTTATCTCTCTTTGTTCTATGTCCTTCGTCGGTCTACATATTCACAGTGACTATAGCTTACTTGATGGCGCGTCCCAACTCCCGCAACTGGTGGATCGGGCGGTGGAATTGGGTATGCCCGCGATCGCACTGACGGATCATGGGGTGATGTATGGCGCGATCGAGTTGATTAAAGTTTGTCGGGGGAAAGGGATTAAGCCGATTATCGGCAATGAGATGTATGTGATTAATGGGGATATTCAAGATAAGACGAAGAAGAAACAGCGCAAATACCATCAAGTTGTCTTGGCGAAAAATACCCAAGGCTATAAAAATTTAGTTAAACTGACGACAATTTCTCATCTGAAAGGAATCCAAGGAACAGGAATTTTTCAGCGTCCTTGTATTAATAAAGAATTCCTCCAACAGTACCGTGATGGATTAATCGTCACCAGTGGTTGTTTGGGCGGAGAAGTCCCCCAAGCGATTCTCAAGGGTGACGTGCAAAAGGCACGAGAGCTTGCCCAATGGTATAAAGAGGTTTTTGGTGACGATTATTATCTAGAAATTCAAGATCATGGGTCAATTGAAGACCGGATTGTTAACGTAGAAATTGTGAAAATTGCCCGTGAGTTAGAGATTAAAATCGTCGCCACCAATGATTCTCATTTTATCTCCTGTTACGATGTCGAAGCCCACGACGCCTTACTCTGCATTCAAATAGGGAAATTAATTTCAGAAGAGAAGCGGATGCGCTACTCCGGAACCGAGTATCTCAAGTCCGCCGAGGAGATGGCACAGCTATTTCGGGATCATTTGCCCGATGAGGTGATCCAAGAGGCGATCGCGAATACATTAGAAGTCGCGGATAAGGTCAAACGCTACGACATTATGGGGGAACCACGCATCCCCAATTATCCCGTTCCCAAGGGTCACAGTGCTGATAGTTACTTAGAAGAAGTTACTTGGGATGGATTATTGGAGCGCATGGGATGTCGTTCTCGCAGTGACATCGATCTCGTCTATAAAGAACGGCTGGAATATGAGCTGAAAATGATGCAGCAGATGGGATTTTCCACCTACTTTTTAGTCGTATGGGATTATATTAAATATGCCAGAGATCAGAAGATTCCTGTTGGTCCAGGGCGGGGTTCGGCGGCGGGTTCCTTAGTTGCCTATTCTCTGAAAATTACCAATATTGATCCGGTTCATCATGGGCTTTTATTTGAGCGCTTTCTCAATCCGGAACGGAAATCTATGCCTGATATTGATACAGATTTCTGTATTGAACGCCGGGATGAGGTAATTGAATATGTCACCCACAAATATGGGGCAGATCGGGTGGCACAAATTATTACATTTAACCGGATGACATCAAAGGCGGTATTAAAAGATGTCGCCAGGGTGTTGAATATTCCCTATGGGGAATCAGATCGGATGGCAAAAATGATTCCGGTTTCACGGGGAAAACCCACTAAGTTAAAGGTAATGATTTCTGAGAAAACGCCCACACCAGAGTTTAGAGATGCTTACTTAAATAACCCCGAAGTGCAGCGCTGGCTGGATATGGCAATCCGGATTGAGGGAACCAACAAAACCTTTGGCGTTCACGCGGCGGGGGTGGTGATTTCTGCTGAACCTTTAGATGAAATTGTTCCCTTGCAGGTGAATAATGAGGGGGCGGTGATTACTCAGTATTTTATGGAGGACTTAGAATCCCTCGGACTCTTGAAAATGGATTTTCTAGGTCTGAAAAATTTAACCACGATTCAGAAAACGGCAGAATTGATTCGCCAACATCAAAATATAACGTTAGATCTGGATCAGTTACCCCTAGATGAACGTAAGGCGTTTGAGATTGTGGCAAAAGGGGAAATCAAGAAAATACCCGATGACATAAAACAGACTTATACGGTTTTAGAGAAAGGCGAGTTAGAGGGAATTTTTCAACTAGAATCATCGGGGATGCGCCAGGTGGTGCGGGAGTTGAAACCGTCGAGTATCGAAGATATTTCTTCGATTTTGGCATTGTATCGTCCGGGACCTTTGGATGCAGGTCTGATTCCTAAATTTATTAATCGGAAACATGGCAAAGAAAAGGTTGAATATCAACATCCGTTATTAGAGCCAATTTTAAAAGAAACGTATGGTACGCTTTGTTATCAAGAGCAGATCATGAAAATGGCTCAGGATTTGGCGGGGTATTCTCTGGGTCAAGCGGATTTACTACGCCGATGTCTGAGTGGTTCAACGGAGATTATTGATGCAGAAACGGGGCGTTTAGTGTCTCTCAAAGACATTGCATCCAAACCTGAGTATTGGTTGGGACGAGAGGTGTTGTCTCTGGATCAGGTGACTCAAAAGATTACTCAGCAACCGATTAGCGAAATTCATCCAAACGGGGTGCGAGATGTTTGGGAAATTACCACGAAAACCAATCGTAAAATTAGAGCGACGGCGGATCATCGTTTCTATTCGCTGTTAGGATGGCAGCCTCTGGATCAGTTTAAGGTTGGTAGTCGGATTGGACTAGCTAAGATATTGCCACTGACTACCGAGAGTGATATATCAGATGCTCAAATTAAGCTAACTGCTTATCTAATAGGTGATGGTCATCTTTCGACAAAGAGTCCTTATCGAGTCCAGAATTTTGCCACGGCTTTGCAGGATAAAGCACTGATAGCAATTGCGGAATCCGATGTATTCTGGGATGAAATTGTCTCGATTGAATATGTTGGTCAAGAGGAGGTTTTCGACTTAAGTATTTCCCAGACCCATAACTTGATTGCCAATGATTTTATTGCTCATAACTGTATGGGTAAAAAGAAAGTGGCAGAAATGGAGAAACATCGAGAGATTTTTATCGATGGTGCGGCGAAAAATGGTGTAGCAAAACGGATTGCGGAAGAGTTATTCGAGCAGATGATCTTATTTGCTGAATACTGCTTGAGTTATGATACACAGATTCTCACGGTTGAATATGGTGCTGTGGCGATTGGGGAAATTGTCGAAAAGCAGATTGAGTGTACGGTTTATAGTGTGGATGAGAATGGTTATGTTTACACGCAACCCATTGCACAATGGCATAATCGCGGTGAACAAGAGGTGTTTGAATATCTGTTAGAGGATGGTGCTACGATTCGGGCGACAAAAGACCATAAGTTTATGACAGATGAGGATCAAATGTTACCGATTGATCAGATATTTGAGCAAGGCTTGGAGTTGAAGCAGGTGGAGGTATTGCAACCTGTTTTTTAAGAGAGGGAAGCCGCAGCATTAACCAGCCTTAGGTTGATAGTCCATTTACAGGGGGAAGGGCTGTATTAACATACCATGCTACCGTTAAGGGCTTAGATTACCTTAGCCGCAACTGTAGCTTTTTAACTATTGTTTCTTTCTACGGAAAGGCTTTGCGCTAATTTCCTATTGCACCATTACCATTTTAGCTGGGTCATGCCACTACCTCTGTTGCCAAGGTTTCTAAGCAGTGCAGAGTATATCTAGCTCTGGTTTTGAGGATTGTCAGTTGATCGACTTGTGCTAGCAAACGGTCTAGATTTGCAACTTCGTCGGCAGAAAGCTGAGATTCTGCATTCTGAATTAGCAAATCGTTCAATTGATTCTGTGCTGCGGGAGCTAGCTTACTATCGGCTAACGCTTGCAGCTCATCTTGGCTTAAGCCAATTAAGCACTCGTCATCTAGAGCTAATGGGTTCGCTAGTCGATTATAGGCTTCCAAATCTAACAAGACGCCAACTCGCTCCCCCTGCTCGTTGGTAATATAACGCACTTGCTCAGACATGGGTTTTCTGTGTAACGGTGTTTGGGTTCATCGTAGCTTATGGGAAGCAATCGCTTCTCTTGCTGCTTTGGCTTTGATGAAGTGGACTTTGAGGAGGATAGTGCGATCAGCTAAGAGATTTTTTGCTTAAAACCTTTCGTTGTCGATTAGAGGGGATACTAAGTCATGACGTGTGTTAAATTGAATCCATGAATTTCGAGTGGGACGAGCGCAAGAACGAGATTAACATTGCTAAACATGGTTTTGATTTCGCTGATGCCCCTCGTGTCTTTGATCTACCAATGCTTATCGCCCTCGATGACCGAGAAGACTATGGCGAAGATCGATAGATTGGTATTGGGTTACTGGATGGACGAGTTGTAGTTATTGTATACACCGAGCCTGACGACAAAACAACTTGCATCATTTCACTACGAAAAGCATTATCTTATGAACGAAAACGCTATGAGCAATACCTCAAAAACCGACTGGACTAGAGTTGATGCTATGAACGATGAGAATATTGATACCTCTGACCTAAAACAGGAGATAACGATGATTATTGATAACATTAATACAAAACTTGACGATGATATCAAGTCTGAATTCTTACAATTCACGGACGATTTCAATCCTTGCATATCCGCTTGCATTTGTACTGGATATTTTACTTTATGGGGATGGGAGAAGTTGAAGAACCTGTTTTCCGGTGATTCTGATTCATTTTCTCAACACTGGGATGCTAAGTTAATCATAGGAATGGAATCAAAAAAAGAAAAAATTATTCAATTTTTCAATAATACCAAGAATGACAATGAAAAAAATTTAGCAAAATCTTTTAAAGAAGCCATACGAACAGGAGGAATGCAGGTTAAGTACCACCTCGAAGGTAGAATTCACGCAAAAATGTACGCCTTTGATTTCAATACCTCCCGTACTGCCTATGTAGGAAGTAGTAATTTTACAAAAAATGGACTTACCAGCAACATGGAACTAATGCTTAAGATAAAAGAGGAGTCAAGAATAAAAGAACTCAAGAATTGGTTTAACGACTTATGGTATACACAAAAACTGATAGATATATCTGATGAAATTGCATGGGGATCTGAGACATATCACGATGCATCGTTACTTGATTTTTCAATGATTCAAGAATATTGCTTCGCTGTTGACGATTTTAAGGTTTACACGAAAATTTCTAACGAAAAAAAGTTTTTTGATTTATATGATAATTCTAAATGCTATAGAGCCAAAGATTATTATAATGACTGTGATGGTTTAAACAGAACTTTATTGTCTAAGTTAATTAAGGAATATGGATTGCAAAATTTATACTTAAATGATGATGTTGAATTTAGAGATTTTTACCTAGCTGAACATTTAGATTTAGCCGGGATGGATCTTTTAAATGCGGCTAAGTTCTGCAAAAAAAGTGCTAACTATACTTATATTGACGAACGAATTTTATACGAGCTAATGGACGAGTATATAAACGACTATGACTAGTTTAAGCTGTTCGGCATTTAAACCTTAATGTCAATAATGGCGAAATCCTTGTAGTGCGAGCATCTTGCTCGCTACCCATTCCCAATTTAAATGTATGACAGCTTACTCAAGCCAAATTCCTATACAGCGTTTTCCATGCTGGCGAGGTACATTGAAAATAAGACTTTTGCGCTCACAGAGGCTAACCTCGTCTTGTTACTGTACCTCACTAGATTGAGAAATGCTGTATAACCTTTACCGTTGTTACGACCGAAGGTGATCGCTCTCCTTAACTAAGTCATGATCGCCTCCTTCGGAGCATCTAGTTCGGTAGGCTGTAACCTAGCTTCAATAGAGCATTGCGGAACTTGGTTTAAGATGCCGTCGGCACAACCAAAGAGCGATCGCATCTCATTAGTTTTCTTCAGCGCTAGGAATCACTCCAGCCCAAATAATCTGCTCACTTGTCAGATTCAACTCTGGGAAAGTGCCTGAAACAATCTGCTCAGCACCAACGAACTCCATACCTTCATACAGTTCCTCAACCAGGGTAAAAATCGTCACCTTTGATGTCAGTGGGTCAATGACCCAGTATTCTGGAATGTTTAAAACGTTGTACTCAACCCGCTTAGCCCGATAATCTGCGGTCTTTGTCGATTCGCTAACGACTTCTATCATTAAAATCGGAGGGGGTTCGTTGAGTTCAATAACAGCCTCACGGGTTCTTAATTCGCGCCACTGCTGGCTAGGAATAATAGTCAAATCGGGAATGCGAGAGGTATCCCACTTGCCAGCACGAGGCGATCGCACACCAATCGCCACGGGTCTAACAATCCAGTCGCGTCCGCTACGCCCGATCTCAGCATCGATTTGCCGATAGAGAAAGTCAATGATTTCTCCATGTTGCCCGGTGCCAATACTCATTGCTACTAATTCCCCGTTCACCAACTCATAGCGGGTATCAGTCCCGTCTGAGTAGGTCAGATACTCTTCAAAGGTTAGCTTCTTAGTCGTTACAGTCATGATCGCCCCCTTCGGAGCATCTAGTTCGGTAGGCTATAACCCAACTTTAGCAGAGCATTGCGGAACTAGGTTTCAAATGCCGTTGGCACGACCTTGCGAGCGATCGCACTCACCAATAAGCAGTCAAATAGCAAAAAGTTAAAGTTTACCCTCTTGCAAAACGCCAATCTTAGGTAACTCCTTCCACTCCGGCTCAATGGGTGAATAACGGCAATAGCACACAACAATCTCGTCATACTCAGCCGAATCAACCGACTTGAATCGCTCAACCCGACTCACTTCCCAGTCAGACCAACGAACATGAGTGCTAGCATCCGGGAAGTTTGGATCAACCGACTCTTCAAAACGAGCAAACTCACGCGGGCGATCGCCTGATTCTGGCAACATCTTATCAGAACAATCCAAATACTCAGCCAGCATTCGGGTTAAGTGTCCAGCAGGTTGCAACTTGCGCTCCTTCCACCCCTGCGATGAGGCGGATTCAGTTTTGAAGACAAGCCATCTCTTCACACAGTTATTCCTCCGTTTTTATCACTCACTCAGGGTGCAGGAGAACCATCGCGGCTGCTACTCTTGAGCAAGGGAAACGCAATCACATCCCGAATACTTGCCGAATCCGTTAATAACATCACCAAGCGGTCAATGCCAATTCCTAACCCTCCAGTTGGTGGCATTCCATACTCTAACGCCGCCAGAAAGTCTTCATCAACCCCTTGGGCTTCCAAGTCTCCAGCCGCTTTCCGGGCTGCTTGCGCTTCTAAACGTTCCCGCTGATCAATCGGATCAGTTAATTCAGAAAAGCTATTCGCCGTTTCTCGCCCAGCAATAAATAACTCAAAGCGTTCCACTAATCCTGGCTTAGAACGATGGGGTTTCGCCAAGGGAGAAATTTCAATCGGGAAATCAACAATAAATGTCGGCTGAATCAGGGTTTCTTCACATTTTTGCTCGAAGCATTCGTTGAGGAGTTTCCCTAGGGATGGACAGTCGTCTACCCCTTCAATCCCCACTTTTTTAGCCGCAACTTTGGCGTCATCGAATGTCTTGAACTGATTAAAATCTAACCCTGTCACCTTTTGCACCAACTCATGCATGGTGATACGACGCCAGGGCGGTGTGAAATCAATTGTTTCACCTTGATAAGTAATTTCCAGAGTTGTCAAACTCTCTTGAGTGACGGTAGTTATTAAATTTTCCGTCAACGTCATCATATCGTTGTAGTCGGCGTAAGCCTGGTACACCTCAATTGAGGTAAATTCGGGATTGTGGCGCGTGGAAATTCCCTCATTTCGGAAAATTCGCCCCAACTCAAATACCTTTTCAAATCCGCCGACAATTAACCGTTTCAGGTGGAGTTCTGTGGCAATTCGCAGGTACAACTCCATCTCTAGGGTATTGTGATAGGTGATAAAAGGACGCGCCTCAGCACCGCCTGCTTCTGTACTAAAGACAGGGGTTTCAATTTCAATAAAGCCACGATCCTCTAAATAACGGCGAATGGCGGCAGTAATTTTAGCACGGCGGCGGAAGGTTTCCCGAACGGTGGGATTCACCATTAAGTCAACATAACGCTGGCGATAGCGCTTTTCGGTATCGGTGAGACCATGCCACTTATCGGGTAAAGGTAATAGGGATTTGGTCAGAATAGCATATTCACTGACATAGACCGAGAGTTCCCCTTTATCGGTGCGCTTAATTGTCCCCTTGACGCCTAAAATGTCGCCAATATCCGTGAGTTGCTTGAGAGGGGTGAACGGATTCGGCAGATCTGTCATGGTTGCGGTAATCCGCTTTTTGTCCAGATACAGTTGAATCGTTCCCGTTTCGTCTTGGAGATTGAAGAAGGCTAACTTGCCAAAGACGCGACGGGCTAAAATACGACCTGCGATCGCAACTTCAAAATCAACCTCTTCACCATTCCCCAGATCCGCGAACTTCTCTTGCAGTTCAGCCGCCTGGTGAGTAGACTCCCAGTGATACGCATACGGCTCAATTCCCAACGCTTTAAGCTGTTGGACTTTCTCCAAACGGGTAGCACGAATTTCTTCCAGAGTATTTTGGCGATCGGGTGGGGACTGCTCAGGGGACATAATAGGGAACTGCTCGATGCTAATCTTGTAGGATGTCGGACATCTATCTTAACATTCGACCGAACAGATAACCGGAGCCTCACGCGATCGCAGCGAACAACCTGATTCTCGTTATGCGGTAACCGAACGCGGCAAATCTAGAATACGCGATCGCTTCAGATGGCAAGTGCTATCAATTTTCTGACTGAATTGGATCGCCTGGTGGTGGATGTCGCCCTACAGCTTTATCCGCCGCACGAATATTAATGACTCTTTCTCGATTTAAGGCTAATGCTGTAACCGTAGTCCGTCCAACTGGGGTTAAACCGATGATGAATAGTCCATCCGCTGACCAAATAAAATGATTGCTCCAATTATCTTGTCTGGGGTTAAACAGGGGGACTTCTGCCTCTGACTCAAGAGCAAGAAGAAACTCAAGAGCGTGACGAGATTTCTCTAGCAGCAGCCTCCGATGGTTCCGGATCAGATGGTACTATCCAGCGTCAGGAAATAGCCGACAGTGAAGCCGAGGCTGCACCAAATATAGAACAGGAGATTGAACAAAAACGAGGTAGCGGACAGCCAATCTCTAATAAAATACGCCAGCCAATGGAGCAGGCGTTTGGGGCGGATTTTAGTCAAGTTCAGGTTCACACTGACAGTAAGTCCAACAAACTGAATGAGTCAATTCAAGCCAAGGCATTTACCACAGGTACAGATATCTTCTTTAAACAGGGAGAATATCAACCGGATAATCAGCCAGGACAGGAATTATTGGCGCATGAATTAACTCATGTTGTTCAGCAAAATGGCAGTCAAGTTCAGGCGAAAACCGATAGCCAAGTTGGGACAAAGGGAAATAAGTTACAGACAAAAGAACGCCTGGTATCGGGTTTTCCGACACAACTGAAAATCCAACGCCGAGAAAATCCCCAAGAACAAACAGTAAAAGAGAATAAACCCCAACCAGCACAACCCGCACCCGCGCCAGCATCCGGTGGTAACGCCGCTCCAGCCACTCCCCAGGTAGCTAATGAAGCTGGGAGTGCAGCAGCCGCACCAGAGATGGCAGAAGCGGGTGGCAATGTAGCAACAACAGAAGGTGATACTCAACAAACGGCAGCAGAAAGTGCAGCATCAGGTGGGGCATCAGCTACCCCAGGCGGCGGGGGAGCAACATCTCCCAGTTCCCCAGAAGAAGACCCAGAATTCCAGGGTGTGGTCGATAAGGCAAAGGGAGTGGCTGAGAAAGAAAAACAGCATGACCCCGCCGAAGCTGAATCCAAAGAAGCCCAAGACGCCGCTGAACCTCCGGGTAACGAAGTAGAGAGTAAGGCGCAAGACAAACAAGTTGGGGAAATGAACCAGCAGCAGCCTGGAACCTTTAATGCGAAGGCTTTCAAGGCAAAGCTGATGGAAAAAATTGGCGCAATTATTCCTGATAACGAAGAAGACGCTAAAAAATTCAAGGAGAGTAATCAGCTTGATGCGGTGAAGCAGGATGTCTCCTCTCAGGTAACTGACGAGGAGAAAAAAGCAGCCGGTCCGATTGAGGAGAAAACCAAAGCCGCCCCGGATACCAGTGGTGTTGAACCGAAACCCGTCACGCCAATGCAGCCGCCAGAGGCGGGAGCAGCGCCAACTGATATTAATGCCGAGAAAGCTGCACCTAAGCCAAAACCTGATTCTGAAGTATCCGCACCGTTTGAGGCAAATAGTCAAGAACTAGATGACGAGTTAGCCAAGGCGAAAGTCCCGGAAGAGACACTGGAAAAATCAAATGAACCACAGTTTGTGGACGCGCTAAGTGCGAAGAAAGAAGCACAAACCCACGCTAAAGAAGCCCCACAAACCTATAGTCGGGATGAAAAAGCCACTATCAATAAGGCTGAAGCTGAGGCACAAACGACGAGCCAAACTCAGCTCCAGGGAATGCATGGTGAGCGTTCACAACTGTTGAATCAGGTGATGGGCGCTCAGAGTGAAACTCAGGGCAAGGATACCCAGGAACGGACTAAAATTGCCAACCATATTAATGGTATCTACCAAGATACGAAGAAAAAGGTTGAAGACGTTCTTAGTAACATAGATGACGAAGTAACCAAGAAGTTTGATGCGGGTGCTGCAACTGCCAAGCAGATATTTGAGAATTACGTTGACCAGAAAATGGAGGCGTGGGAGGATGAGCGCTATGGTGAATGGTATGACGTAACTGGATGGGATGAGCGAATTAGTGATAGTTGGCATGGGTTGCCACCGGAGGTCAATCAATTCTTTGTCGATGGGCGGCAAAAGTATCTCGATTCAATGGATGGAACCCTGACCGATATTGCTAATTTTGTTGCCCAAAAACTGAATGAAGCTAAACAGAAAATTGCTGAAGGCAAGCAGAAAATTCAGGAACACGTTGCGGGTTTGCCGGAAAATCTCCGGAAAGTCGGACAGGACGCGGCACAGAACATTCAAGGAAAGTTTGAGCAATTAGAAGAGAGTGTTAATAGTAAGCAAGATGAGTTAATTGACTCCCTGGCACAAAAATACAGTGAGAACCTGCAAGAGCTTGATGCCGACATTGAGAAACGGAAAGAAGCAAATAAGGGTCTGAAAGATAAAGCGAAAGACGCCATTGTGGGAACCGTTCAAACCATCATGCAACTGAAAGATATGCTGATGGGCGTCTTGGCAAAAGCCGCTGGTGCCGTGGAGAAAATTATTCTCGACCCGATTAAGTTCTTAGGGAATTTGGTTTCCGGAATTAAGCAAGGATTCCAAAACTTTGTCGGTAATATCTGGGAGCATCTGAAGAAAGGGTTGTTGGGTTGGCTGACGGGTACGATGGCAAAGGCAGGCATTCAAATGCCAGAAAGCTTTGACCTCAAAGGCATCTTCACCTTAGTGATGCAGGTGCTAGGGTTAGCGTATGACTCAATTAAGTCACGGACAATCAAGGCTCTGGGTAAGAACGGAGAGAAGATGTTCAATGGGTTAGAAAAGACCTTTGAAGTCTTCGTTATCTTGAAGAATGAGGGATTAGCGGGTCTGTGGCAGTTCATTCAGGATAAGATTGGTGACCTGAAAGTGATGGTAGTTGATACCATCCAGAATTTTGTGATTGAGAGTGTGATTAAGCAGGGTGTGCTGTGGGTAATTAGCCTGTTGAACCCAGCTTCAGCATTTGCCAAAGCCTGTAAGATGATTTACGACATCATCATGTTCTTCATTGAGCGCGGTAGCCAGATTGTGGAGTTGGTGAACGCGGTGATGGAGTCGGTAAAAGCAATTGCGAATGGGGCGCTGGGTGGAGCCGCGAAGTTGATTGAGAATGCTTTGTCTAAGGCGCTACCTGTGGTGATTAGCTTCATGGCGAGTCTGTTGGGCTTAGGTGGTATTAGTAAGAAGATTCAGGAAATTATTCAGAAGGTGAAAGAGCCGATTGATAAGGCAATTGATTGGCTAATTGCTCAAGCGGTGAAGTTTGCCAAGAAGATTGGTAAGAAACTTGGATTTGGTAAGGGTAAAAACAAAGGTAAGAAAGAGGGTGAGCAGCAAGGTGAAAACGAGGGTGAGCAGCTTGAGGATAGTGAAGTTGGTAAAACCGTTAACTTCAGTGGTGGAGATGAAAGTCATCGTCTGTGGATAAAAACTCAGGGAACCTCAACTACTGTAATGGTTGCCAGTACCCCCACTCCTGTTGAGGCGAAGCTGAATGAGTGGCAAGGAAAGCTCGATTCTGTGCCAGAAGAGAAGCGCCCACAGGCTCAGTCATTGCTGGGTAAGGCTCGTCAGCATCTGGGTACAACGGAGCAAAAAGCCCAAAAGACGGCTAAAGAAATGGAGGAGGCGAAGCAAAACTCAACAGATGAGAAGGCTATTAATGAGGCGGAACAGGCAGATAATCAGACGGAGGCGGCGCAAGAGACTCTAGCAGATGTACTCAAGCAGCTATGTGATTTGTTCGGTGATACTCTCGATGGTGTTAATCTAGTCGAACGTTTCTCCAGCCAGCTACAAGCCGCTGCTCCACAAGCTAAGGCAGGCTTGCAGACTGGACTAGAACAACTGCAAGAAGCTGGTGGAGATTATGCAGACTGGAATGCCGTTAAGAACACTCTTATGACATCGGGAACTTCTAATAAGGCAGGCAAGATGCTACAGAGTCCGCTGAATTTAGACCATGATTACGGTACCTATGGGCATAACAATATGGCGGTTCCAGCTCTCGAACTAGCGGTTGAAGACGTGGAAAGCCAGGGTAAGCCAGTGCCGGAGAAAGCAAAAAACAATCCCGGTGGGTATGTGAGCGATCATAAAGGTTCTTTGCACAATCGCCAAGGGAGTTTTCCACAATCGAAGACTCGTCTCCAAGAACACATCTTTGACGCGGGCAAACGGAACCAAGCTGAAGATATTCTCATAGATGAGTTCTTGGGTAATCTACTCAGTGGCAAAGAATCTACCCACAATCTGTATGAGCCGAAAAACTTAACTAGGTATGACGTAGGTGATGATGGCTCAACAGCGATCGAGTATGATACCCATGGTGGCGCTCATTTCCGGGTAGAGCTTGCTCCAAACAAAATGGTCAAGTCTGTTCAGGGTACAAGTCTCAAACTAAAGGCTGATGCTGGAGTAACAGGGCGGGGTTATACTGCGAGATCACCTGGATACGAAAGAAATGAGAATCTTAATGCCAGTCACTTGATTGCTGATCAGTTTTTGGGTTCAGGATACAAGGATAGTGCAAACCTGATCACCACGAGTGCCCACTATAACCAGGTGGTTATGAAAGGAGCAGAGGATGCCATTAAAGAGTTTGTCCAAGAAAACAACGCTGTTGAGTTTGATATGGAGGTAAATGTAACTTGGGGTAAACTAAGCTCTCCGGAGGTTATAGAGGAAATTCTTGAGGAACTACCCAAAAAGGATAAGGATGAAGTCAGGGATGAAGTGCAAGCTTTTGTAAATCGTGTTCAGCCTAACTTTAAACGTTGTATGAATGTGAGATATAAAGTTACTGTGGTAAATGGAGTCACTAACAAGCCTGTAACCTTCCGTAGAAACATAGGAGCAGATGTTTGGCTCGGACTAAATCATTCATAGGAAATTGAATTATGGAAGAAGCAATCACATTTATACGTAATTTTATTGATAAAGAATATGAGACATGGGTTGCCTGTTGGAGTGAGCCTGACAATAATGTGTTCAGACCCAAGCGCTCAGAACTTAATACGTTGTATGAGGGGGATTTAAAGTCGGACATATACCGACCTCGACAAGTTGATGAGTCCTATTTTGAAGAGGGAAAAGAACAGCTAGAGCAAACGCAACCAAGAATATTCTTTCAGGTAAAGAAATACCAACATCCCACCCACGGGAATCTCTACCGTTGCTATGTCAGCTCCACACTTCGCGGACGGAGTACCTATTCTACTTGTTTTTATCTTGCCAACACAGAAAATGGGTTGAAAATCGTATCCCAGTATAATGTCTCCAGCGATCCAGGTAACGGTATCAGTTGGAATTGGCGAGGTGGTCTCAAATTGGATAAGTTGGGTGAACTTGTTGAAGTTCGCAAATTTCAGGCACCGACAGATCCAGAGCATCTGAAGGAATATGAGGCTGAGTAGGCAGAATTGATTCCTGTTCCTACTTCTATGTCTTCCAAGGAGATGAAATTATGTCAAATGAGTTCCAAAAAACCGATGAACGACTAGCCCAACTTCAGAGGATTTTAAATCAGGAACCCAGTGACAAAACCTGGAATGAGTTATGTGAGTTGCTGGATACTTGGTCTGAAAATGAGGGATTAGCTGAAGCACTTGATTATGCAGAGCAACGGTTGACAAACTGGTTTGATTTTTACCGCAAAGCACCTTGGTCTTGGCGAAAAAACATTCTTCAGCCGCCTAATCCCCGTTTGCAGATTGTGCGAGAGTTGAGTCTGTTCGCCCGTAAAATTGGTGATGAGGGCGTATCAGAGCTTGCCCAATTGCCTTACCTTAGAAATCTGACCATACTCTCTCTGGAAGATAACCAAATTACTGATGTTGGTGCGATCGCACTAGCACATTCCCCTTACCTGACTAACCTGAAAAAATTGGAACTGCCTGATAATCAGATTGGTTTCAACGGAATGCAGGCACTAGCTCAATCAACTAACTTCTCCAAGCTTGCCAAACTCAATTTGTATAACAATAAGGTGGGTGATGAAGGCACAATTGCACTGGCGCAATCACCTTACTTAACCACTCTTACCCACTTGGAGTTATTTGATAACGCAATTACAAAGACAGGTGTAACCGCATTAGCCCAATCTCCAAACCTCTCAAAATTGACTATGTTGGATCTGTCCAAAAACTTAATTGGAGATGAGGGGGCTGCGGCACTTGCTCAGTCTACCCACCTTGTCAGTTTGGAAGGACTTTATTTAGCTTTTGCCCAGATTGGGGATGAGGGTGTGGTAGCTCTTGCACAATCCTCTCATCTCTCAAAACTTGTCGAGTTGGATTTACAAGGTAATATCTTTGGTCGTGAAGGTAACGCTGCTTTGATAAATGCGGGTTTTAGCCTAGACAATCAAATATGGTGTCGCCCCGACTAAACATGACTACTAAGACTGAAACTTGTTACCTAAATAGCGAGTTAATCCTACGCGATCGCACTCCATCCCCCCTACCTATCCACGCAATAACCCTAACCCTAACCATACAAGACAACGAACTCATTGAATGTCGTCTCACCTTCCACGTCAACCCCCAACTCTACCAGCGCATCGACACAGAAGCACTATTCAATCTCAAGCCGGAAGTGCGTAACCCCCTCTCGGCGGTCGAATTCCTACCCGAACCCGACATCCAAATCGAAACCATTTTAAAGCCAGACTTGCTGCCTCGCCTAGCACGACACACTACAACCATTGACGAAGCTGCCACCTATATCCTGAATCTCAGCCAACAACAACCCAATCACCCGTTACTCTCTACTGAGAATTGGTTAGCCCTATCCGTCAAACAGCAACAGGAATCAGGTGAAACAGGCTACCGCACCCTCTGGGATTATATTAGTCCAGCCGCCCTTGCTCAAGCCACGACTTCAGGTTCAAGCGAAGAAATTGCAGAAGCAATTACTACCTTCTTCAAAGATTGGACAGAGGCTAATCTATCTGAAGTAACGCAGAAAACCACTTCCCAGATGCTTGAAGGAATAACCAATTTCTTCGATGAATTAGCTGATGTCAGTCTGGATGCCATAGAAAAGCAAGTACCTAACACCATTACCGAACCAGAACCATCCAGCATCCCAATTTTGGCGGAAATGGTCAATTTCTTCAAACAGGACGACTGGTCTTTTTACCAGATAAAAGGACAACCTGTATTACAAATGGGATTCCAGGGAAAAAATGGTCAATGGACTTGCTACGCTAGAGCCAGAGAAAATGAACAACAATTCGTCTTTTACTCAATTTGCCCAGTTACAGTCCCCAAAGCCAAGCGTCGAGGGTTAGCAGAATTCATCGCTAGAGCCAATTATGGCATGGTTATTGGCAATTTTGAGTTGGACTTTGCTGAAGGAGAAGTTGCCTACAAAACCAGCATTGACGTTGAAGGGTCAACACTCACGTTTCCTCAAATGAAGCGCTTGGTTGACACCAACGTGGCGATGATGGATCAATATCTACCGGGAATCAAGTCTGTGATTCAGGGAGATGCATCACCAGAAGAGGCGATCGCCCAAATCGAAACCCACTAATCCGCGATCGCTGATTCACTTATTACGAGAACCATCAACTATCCTCTAATACAGCCAATCTCTCTTAGCATATCTAAATGCTTCTGTACCGATGCAAGGGTATTCGCTGCAATCATCCCACTCGCCGCCACTGCGGGTAACCCAATTCCGGGAAACGTGGAATCGCCACAGCAGTATAATCCTGGTAAAGGTGTACCCACTCCCGGAAAGAAACCCACCCCGGCTGGAATCGCTGGTCCATAAGAACCCCGATACCGTCGCAAAAACCGTTCATGGGTTAACGGTGTACCCACTAAGGTTAAATCACACCGCGATCGCACATCGGGTATAATTCTTTCCAAGGCTTGCCACATCACTTGCGATCGCACTTGCTTTTGCTGTAAATAGTCTTCACTATGGCGATCAAGTCCCTGCCAAAGTTCGTAAGGTTCATTCCCCGGTGTATATACATGAATCGTATGTTTTCCGGGTGGCGCGAGGGAGGGGTCAAGAATCGAAGGAATTGAGATCAACACCACATTTTGCGGCGCACTCACCCCTTTATCCCAATCATTGACCACAATATGGTGACAGGCTAAATCTGAACGTAATCCTTGGGCGTCAATTCCTAGATGCAGATGCATGAAACTCTCACAAGTGGGTGTAGCTTGTCGAGATTGGCGAAACGCTTTGGGAACCGCATCGTCGGGTATCAATTTCAGCGTATCCCAAACCGAGGCATTGGACACCACCCCCTGACGCGCCCGGATTTCCTCTCCCCCGCGTAATCGCACCCCAACCGCCCGATTATTTTCTACCAAAACTTGCTCGATATGTGCATTTAATCTCAGTTGACCCCCGTGTTTTTTCAACCCCCGTACTAAGGCTTCCACAAGTGCGCCACTTCCCCCCACGGGATAATCTAAGACAACACCGGGTTGATACCAATCCGCAAACATAAACGCCATCTCTGCGGCGCTGGTTCCATTGGCTGGGAGTCCCGATAGGAGGAAACAGAGGAGATTTAGCCAGTTGCGTAAGAAGGGGTCAACCACCACATCATCCATAATCTGGCTAAAGGGTTCCGTCAGCTTCATCACATTCAGCCCATGTTGCCACATTGATGGCGCAAATCGCCCCACCGTCAACGCTACCCCCAAATCCCAGCGTACCGCCGCTGGGGGAATTGCGATCGCAGCTTGTCCCAAAGGTTCCATTACCTGTTGTAATGAACGCCATTCTGCTACCGCCTGATTTCCGCGTAACTTTGCCAATACCTCAGCAAATTGCGACGCCCCCACTGAGGTGTCAAAATCTCCCTCCGGTAAACAACATCCCCAGGTATCGTAAGTCAGACAGGGGAGTTCTTCACCAATCGCATCCAGAACTTGGCGTAAGGGGTTTGGAGAAGGACTATAGGATAAACCAGAGTATAGCGAGGGACCCGAATCAAAGGTATAACCGTTGCGGGTAAAACTGTGTGCAGCCCCACCGGGAATCGAGTGGCTTTCACAAACCGTGACATCTAAGCCATAGCGGGCAAGCATTGCGGCGCAGCTTAGACCGCCGATACCGCTACCAATAACAATAATATCTGGACAACTCATTATATATTGCGATCGCGAACTAATTGAGGGACTCGATGGCGAAGAGCAAAAGGTTCTTTTGTCAATATAATGAGGTATCTACCCGCTGACAATTACGAGTCACCTAATCCTTAAGTAATTATACCTAAGTTCGAGGGGTGTTTTTACATTAAACTAGACTAGGAGGATATATATCCTTAAAAATTGGCAAATTTTTATCCTGTTTTATTGTCGGGATTGTCATGAAGCAAGAAATGATGTTTAGTAAATTCGATTTATTAAGCTTTATCTCTTTTTGTCTTATTTGCTCAGTTACGTTTAGTCAAAGTCCAGTCTTAGCACTTCCCCTGGAGGAAATCGACGATATTATAGACAGCATAAATGATGGAATTGAGGAAATTAATCGCACTGGGGAAACGATAAATGAAATCACAGATTTTTTAGGGATTAATGGAGATGATGATGAAGAGGATGAAGAGGATGAAGATGATCAGTCCCACAAAAAAGAAAAATTATTCAGACTCTATGCAACATGGTATAAAGGCTTATCGCCATCCGAACAAAGACTTGTTTCCTGGCTGACTTTAGAATATGCCAAGAATCAAGACATAACTTTCAACATAATTACTTCCCGTGAAGGGTTTTCAGAAAAGCCGCTTCAAGAACAGGCTAAAATTGGTCACATTTACCACACGTTTGATGCCATTTATAAGGCTGTCGAAGAAGATAAAAGTATTTTTTTTTCGTTTGCGTTTTGTGTAAATAGTGGTTCTGATAGTTGCCCAGTTAATGAATTATTATTGTGATGGTAATATCAGTTCAGTCAAGTGATGAGTATCACCACAGTTCAAGAGTCAAGTCATATCTACGAATGTAATATTTATTTGCCTTTGGCGTAGCGTGACTGAGTGACTTTTTGGGCTTATGCTGAGACTTATTCAGCAGAAATAGAAGCAGCGATTCTAGTTTCTTGAATCAGCATCGTCAGGGATACCTCGAAGCCAATTTGGTCTAAATCAAGCCGCCGAGACTTGGCATTTCTGTCGCCAACTCTGCAAATCAGCTAAAGCGCGATCGCGATACGCCCCATACCGTTCTTTTTTGCCTTTAATCCGTACTCCCAACGGTGGTAAAATACCAAAATTGGGTGGCATGGGTTGAAAGTGTTTCGGTGAGGCGGAACTAATAAACTCAAATAATGCCCCCATCATTGTCGTTGGCGGTAGCGTAATCGGTTCCAATCCCAACACCAACCGCGCTGCATTTGTCCCCGCTAACCACCCCCCAGCCGATGCAGCCGTATACCCTTCTGTTCCCATTAATTGACCCGCCGCGAATAGGGTCGAACGATTTTTAAACTGTAGCGTGGGAT
Source organism: Coleofasciculus sp. B1-GNL1-01 (assembly GCF_040220235.1). Taxonomy (NCBI): domain Bacteria; kingdom Bacillati; phylum Cyanobacteriota; class Cyanophyceae; order Coleofasciculales; family Coleofasciculaceae; genus Coleofasciculus; species Coleofasciculus sp. B1-GNL1-01. Next base: position 29,964 of record NZ_JAVJTO010000044.1, on the reverse strand, counting down.
ACAGCAACTCTGGCGAATTAATAAATGTATTCCGGTGCATCACACCCATCCGCACAAACTCGGCATTTTCCAATCCTGGAATTAACCGAAACACCCGCTTCTGTTCACCCCAACGCAGGTTTGTCTGAAACCCAACCATGTTCCACAACTGACCCGCCTTATCTTCTTGGCGTAACTGTACCACCGCATAAGGGCGTTTACTCTGATTTTCTGGGGCGCGAAAATCTCCCTGACGGCTATCAAATAATCCCACCGGCTTTAGGGGACCATAGCGCATCGTATCTTCCCCCCGTCGCGCCATTTCTTCAATCGGTAAACAGCCTTCAAAGAACTTTGCTGTTTCTTGCTCAAAATCCTTTAATTCGGCTTTTTCTGCCTGACACAATTCCTGCCAAAACCGTAAATATTCCTCCCGATTCATGGGACAATTCAGATAAGCGGCTTCTCCTTTGTCATATCGGGACGCCATAAACGCAATATCTTGATTAATCGACTCCCCAACGACAATCGGCGACGCGGCATCAAAGAAACTGAAATAGTCCATTCCAGTGAAGCGCTGCAAGTCTGTTGCTAAAGCTGGACTCGTCAACGGACCTGTTGTCAGCACCACAACCCCATCTGGGGGAATTTGTGGCACTTCCCCCCGCCGTAACTCAATCAAGGGATGACTCGCAAGGGTTTCGGTCAAATCGTGGCTAAATACCCCCCGATCCACCGCCAACGCCCCCCCAGCCGGAACTGCATGGTTATCCGCCTTAGCGATAACAATAGAATCCAGACGGCGTAACTCTTCATGCAACAACCCCGCCGCGCGATCGCTCGATAGCGCCCCAAAGGAATTACTACAGACCAATTCCGCCAATTCTCCGGTATGATGGGCAGGACTCATTTGCACCGGACGCATCTCATGGAGTACCACAGACACACCTGCTTGGGCAATCTGCCACGCGGCTTCTGTACCCGCTAATCCACCACCAATTACCTGAATTGTCTGTTGTTCCATAATTTTTTTGTTGTCACCTCTACTCCCCAGTGACGAATGACCAATAACAACAAACCCCTAAACGGATTTGATCGAGTAAGCGTTTTACGACTGACTAGCACCGATAAAAGTTACGGGTTTGGTTAGTCTAAACATTCCTAGGGTGAGGATTTTTATCTTTTTTCCTTGCCGTACTCTTACCTGGTTTTAACTCATCCTCATCGTTGGCTAATATAGGGTCGGAAGTTTTATCTTCTTCCCTTGCCATACTGCTACCTTGTTTTAACTCATCCTCATTGTTGTCTAACGTGCTGGGGTCAATTAGAGTAACATCATAAGGGTCGAGCGGTCCACTCTTGTTATCTTCCTTCTGTCGGTAGTATTCCGCCTTCACGCCTGCATTACCGCCGAACATGACTTTATCGCCATCTTTGAGTTCATAAGTACTGATTGGGCGACCATTTATCGAGATTTTATTAGTGCTACGTTGACCCTGAAGATTCCCATCGACAATTTGGTAACGGAATGAACCGTCATCGAGTGTCATCCGTCGTAACGTTGCGTGTTGACGAGAGACAAACATGGAGAACAAGCGGATAGGGCAACTCGGATCTCGACCAATCGAATAGACTTCCGCGTCTAATTGAAAGACTCGGCGTCCTTTATCATCATCCACCAGCAATAGGTGTCTTTCTTGAGCATCTGAAGCCTCTGAAGACTGATTTGAGTCCTTGGGCGTGTTGTTGGTTGGAGGTTGATGGAATTGAGACGTTTGTGTTTGAGACATTTTTTTATCCTTGGGTTGACCGAAGGCGGTAACAACGACAAGCGAATAACCCACAGTGGTTTAATCTAGTTTAACCATTGGGCGATCGCAACTCTTCGGGACAAGGGAGATAAGGGAGACAAGGGGACAACAAATATTTTAGCAGGTTAGGATTTGCAGCTACTCTGTATTAGGCGTCCCTGGAGAAGGCTCTAGCGAGTAGAAGAAATAAGATTTTGTTGTTTCTTTCATGCTACATCGAAAACTACAGGAGTGACGACGCCTAAAAATTCAACCATTGCGACAGGGTTCCCGGAACGGGTAAGAGAATACTCACCAAAACAGTCAGCGCTAGCAATCCAGCAAAATCCCGCCAGTTATCCAATTCTGAAACATCGTTCAACGCGGGTTCATCGATGACGGGTAGCAAGATTAAAATAATCGCCCACAGGAGTAAATCGGGTTGTAAGAACGCCAGAACCAACATCAATAAGCGACTCAGTTGACCAATGGCGGCACCGGTTCTCTGTCCAAACATGGCGTGGATAATATGACCGCCATCCAGTTGACCGACGGGCATTAAATTAAACGCCGTGACGACTAACCCAATATACCCAGCCACAGCGACTGGATGCAGGTTGATTGCCATATCTGGCATGAATTGACTACCTAATGCCCATTTGCTGAGGACTGACAGCAATAGGGAAAAACGCGGATCTAAGGATTGGATATTCACCAATCCCGATTCCTCTGTCAACGGAACCGGACTAGAATGGGCTAACCCCCAGAACAGAAGGGGAAGGGCAACCAGTAACCCCGCCACGGGACCGGCAATGCCTACGTCAAATAAGGCTTTGCGATTAGGTACAGGCGATCGCATCTGGATAAATGCGCCAAATGTGCCTAGGAAAAAGGGGATAGGGATAAAGTAGGGCAGAGTTGTCCGTATTTTATAATACAGGGCGACGAGGTAATGACCGAGTTCGTGAATCCCTAAAATTGCCATCAGGGCTAAGGCATAGGGCAATCCTCTGAGTAGCGCCTCTGGGTTGGATTGCACTTGTTCCGGAGACAGTCCAGCAATCTGAGTCGCGCCCACCACGGTTGTGGTAAACAAGGTAATGACGACCAAAGCTAATGCTAAACCGGGTCGGGTTAACTCATCATGCAACCGTTTCCCTCGACCTTGGGTGTAGGGATTGGGAACCAAGGCAAAGAACGGTTTTCCACTGAAGCTTTCCTGAAAAATCACAAAGAAGCGATCGCCAAATTCTGCCTCAACATTTTTCCGCACTGTTTTGTAAGCCGCATCCGGATTGGTACGGAGTTTACCCCGACATAAAACCGCTTGGGGACGATACTCCAGATTTTGGAGATAGTAAACCCCCCAGGGAAAACAATTTCGCAGTTCCGTTTCTTCCTGCTTAGTTATTGGACGCAGCCCTAACTTTTCAGCCGCCTGGGAAACGGTTGATCCAGTCGCTGAGTTGTCAGGGGGTGTCGGCATCCGGTTCATCCTGGTAACCGAGTACCTGCCAATAAAGTAGGCAATGAAAACAAGTAAAATTAGGAGTAACCAGAGTTCCATGATGTACAGATACCCATTCGTAATAAAAGCAAAATCTTGACCCCGATGAGTCCGATTAGTCCAAGTGGCTAATGATTACAGACCAATCCGTATTGTGCAACCCGATTTGTATCAAACGGATCATCGTGGTTTTCGTTCCAGATCGTCGCCTAATCTAAAAGCTACTGTGTTCAAATCCCCACGCCTAGTCCTTAATCACATTTTCGCATTTCCACCCAATCGTGACACCTTAGGAGGTACAGCTTATTTCATTGTAGAGAATGGGACTGGAGTGTTGATTGATTGTCCAGCTTGGCATGATGGCACTCACCAATTTTTGCGGGATCACGGCGGTGTCTCTTGTCTGTTCATTACCCATCGCGGCGGTATTGGCAAAGCCCAGGAAATTCAGGACGCCTTTGGCTGTAAGCTGGTGATTCAAGAACAAGAAGCCTACCTGCTACCCAGTGCCAACGTTACTCCCTTTGAGCGAGAATTGGCAATTGGCGATCGCTGTACTGCCTTATGGACACCGGGTCATTCTCCGGGTTCAGCGTGCCTTTACTACAACCAGGAAGGGGGCGTATTGTTTACTGGACGCCATGTGCTACCGAATTCAGAAGGAGAACCTGTCCCGTTACGAGTGTCAAAAACATTTCACTGGCAACGACAACTTCGCAGCCTCCAGGGTATCCTGGATCGCTTTACCCCAGATACTCTAAGTTATATTTGTCCTGGGGCAAACACCGGGGCGCTGCGGGGGAAAGGCGCGATCAATCAGGCTTATCAACGCCTGTCTCAAATTGACCTAGTTTGATGGTGTAGGGGCGGGTTTCACTATTACCGTTTCTTCCCTCACCCTGATGTCACTAAACCCGCCCCGACTAAATTTTGACGGTTCAGATCAGTTCTAATTTAACTTTTGCGTCCCCTGAATCCCAAGAAGGGCGGGTTTAGTTCAGTTATCGGTTGATGCCAAAACATTATGGGTAAAACCCGCCCCTACAGAATTGGCTGCATTCCCATCTCCCTTATCTCCCTCATCTCCCTCATCTCTGACTTATGCGGCTTTAGCGGCTAAGACAGAATCCCCCCTCAATAACTCCACGGCGGCTTGATATTGGCGATCTGAGGCTGTACCCGCACGAGTCACAGGAATCGGATCAAGAGACACTTCCCAATCCGGCGTAATCCCTAACTTGTTGATATCTCGATGATTGGGCGTCTCGTATTTGGCAACGGTTACGGCTAAACCTGATCCATCGGATAAGTCAAATAAGGACTGAATTAACCCTTTCCCAAAGGTTCGTTCCCCGACAAGTTCCGCTCTACCATTGTCTTGAAGTGCGCCCGCTAAAATTTCACTGGCGCTGGCACTTCCCTGGTTGACTAATACGACTAATGGCGCTTTTGTAACTGCCTGTCCAAAAGCATCAAAACTGCCCATCATGCCATTGCGATTAACGGTATAGACAATAGTGCCACGATCCAGCCAAAGACGCGCAATTTCTAAACCCGCCTGCAATAAACCGCCGGGATTATTCCGCAGATCGAGAATGTAAGCATTTGCTCCCTCTTGTTCGAGTTGGTTAATGGCAGCTTCGACTTCCGTGGGCGCATTGGCACTAAATTGGGTTAAGCGAATGTAGCCAATGGGGATGCTGTTGGATTCAGAATCGAGTGCGGCATAAACTGGATTGAGGGCAATGCGATCGCGCACGAGTTCAATCACTCTAGGTTCTTCGTCTTTACTCTGAATCGAGAGGGTAACACTTGTGCCAACGGGTCCACGCATCCGGGCGGCGGCTTCATCAAGGGTTAAGGCGGTTGTGGTTTCGCCATCAATTGCCACAATGCGATCGCGCGGTTGAATTCCGGCTTCCTCGGCGGGAGATCCAGCGATGGGCGCGACAACCGCTAATTGACCAGTTTCATCATCCAGGGCAATTTGTAACCCCACACCAGACAGTTCACCAGATGTATTCACCTTAAGACTGCGATATTGACTCGGTTTCAGCAGTCGCGTGTAGGGATCATCCAGACTTGCCAACATCTTTTCAATTGCCTTATACGTGGCATCACGGTTCTTTAAATCCTTCTTCAGAGTTTTCTGGCGCACCAGCCACCAGTTTTGCTCGTTAAAGGAGTCATCCACATACGCTTGCGAGACAATCCGCCACGCTTCGGAAAAGAGTTGTTGTTCTTGAGTCGATGCTGAAGCTGAGGGAGTCCACCCCACCCATAGCAGGACAATTTGGCAAAGGATTATCAGTCCAACCCAGAATGATCGTTTTGGCATAACTCAACAAAAATTAACGCTAGGCTTTGATGCTCTCATTTATCTAGTTTGGCAAAGTCTGAGAAAATAAGTGTGCCAGGGGTACAGTTTTCCGAGGGAGATGGGGAAGCTGGGGAAGCTGGGGAAGCGATTTCCTCAACAAAGGACGAATGACCAATGACGAATGACGAATGACAAAGGACTACTCTTGTCAAGTTATGTTACATTTCTCATAGAGCAATTTCAAATCGGGTCAGTGTTCCCGATACGTTGATCTAGATTCCGCCCCAGCGGTATTAAACGCTAGTCCCAGAGCTATCTCATTTCCTGATAGACTTAACCCTATCCAGGATTAGCTCACACACAAACAGCAATATCCTTCTAAAAATTCTGGCTTCATGTTTTCTAAGCAGGTAACTGAATCAAAAGCTTTTAACTGGTTTCAGGAGCGTCTAGAAATTCAGGCATTAGCTGAAGACGTAACATCAAAGTACGTTCCTCCCCACGTTAATATCTTCTACTGTCTCGGTGGAATTACTCTGGTTTGCTTTATTATCCAGTTCGCTACTGGATTTGCCATGACCTTTTACTACAGACCAACGGTCACAGAGGCATTTTCGTCTGTACAGTACATCATGACGGATGTCAACTTTGGTTGGCTGATCCGTTCCGTCCATCGCTGGTCTGCCAGTATGATGGTGCTAATGATGATTTTGCACGTTTTCCGGGTTTATCTGACAGGCGGATTCAAAAAGCCACGGGAATTAACCTGGGTAACAGGCGTAATCTTGGCAGTCATTACCGTTTCCTTTGGCGTGACAGGGTACTCTCTACCTTGGGATCAAGTGGGCTACTGGGCGGTCAAAATCGTCTCCGGTGTTCCTGATGCGATTCCTGTAGTGGGTTCCTTAATCGTTGAACTCATTCGTGGCGGTCAAAGTGTTGGTCAAGCCACCCTGACTCGCTTCTACAGCCTGCACACCTTTGTTCTTCCTTGGCTCATTGCCGTCTTCATGCTGCTGCACTTTATCATGATTCGTAAGCAGGGTATCTCCGGTCCCCTCTAAACTGCGATTCCTGGCAAAGACGTGCTACTCTTTGTTGATTAAGGACATTTAAAATCATGTCAATTCTGAAAAAGCCGGATCTCAGCGATCCCAAATTACGCGAAAAACTGGCTCAAGGCATGGGTCACAACTATTACGGTGAACCCGCTTGGCCCAATGACCTGCTTTACACCTTTCCAATCGTGATTATGGGGACAATCGCGCTCTGCGTTGCTCTAGCTGTCCTCGATCCAGCTATGGTTGGCGAACCCTCTGATCCGTTTGCCACTCCCCTAGAAATCCTACCGGAATGGTATCTCTATCCTTCATTCCAAATTCTGCGTGTTGTTCCCAATAAACTCTTGGGGATTGCGTTAACGGGAGCGATTCCACTTGGTCTAATCCTGGTTCCCTTTATCGAAAACGTCAACAAGTTCCAAAACCCCTTCCGCCGTCCAGTAGCAACCACTGTCTTTATGATTGGTACCCTGGTTACGCTGTGGATGGGTATTGGCGCGACGTTCCCCATTGACAAATCGTTTACTTTGGGTCTGTTCTAAACGGTTCAAAGAATTTGAGTTTAACACCTGTCGCTGTCTTAGTTATCTTTCAAGCTAAGGCAATGACAGGTGTTATATTGTGTTTAAAAAACTAGTGCATCGTGGCAGAAATAACTAACCAGTTAATAAGCTCCCTAAAAGCAGCTAAGCTGTAATGCATTTAAATTGGATATTAGCAGCGAGCAAGATGCAAAGCCTACGGCATGGCTTCGCTTAACGCACTACAAGGATGAGAGCCATTCTTGACATTAAGGTTTAAATGCCGAACAGCTTACCATAGGTTCCTTATAGCCTTCTGCCCTGGAGCCTTCGGATTTCTGCCTTCTTGTACTAGCTTTACAATGCTTCGACTACCAGCCGTGAACCCTCTGGGGATTTGTGAACCTTAACCTGGGTTGGTAATTGCTCTGCTAAGGCTCGAATGTGGGTAATTACCCCAATCAGTCGATCTTGCTGCCCCAGCGATCGCAAAATCTGGGTAACGCTTTCTAGGGTGTCTGTATCCAACGTTCCGAATCCTTCGTCTAAAAACAGACTGCCTAACTCGACGCCCATTGACAGTTTTTCCGATAGTGCTAGCGCCATTGATAGAGACGTGGCAAAGGTTTCACCACCAGAAAGCGTTCGCACCCGCCGGATTTCCCCTCCGTTCCAATTATCCTCAACCCAGTATTCTCCATCTTGAATTCTCAAGGCATAGCGAGAATCGGTTAACTCTTTAAGTCGCTCTGTGGCACAAGTAACTAACTCGGCTTGTAGATTCTCTAAGATGTAATCTTGAAATTCATCTGACTTGAGATTGCGTGATAGGGTGTAATAAATCTGTTCCTGTTCGGCAAACTGGGATTGCTCCTCTAAGAGTTTTTTGGCTTGCTTTTGCCTGTCTAGAGCAACCTTCATTTCTGCTGATAGTTTTGCCTGTTTTGCAGATGCCTGTTTAACCTGATCATCGGCAGAACGTTTGGCTTGGCGGTGTTGCTCTACTAATTCCTCGTCGGTTGTCCTTTCTCCAGTGGAGCGGCATATCTCTTGGAGAAGGGTAGATAACTGAACGTTTTGGCGTTCGTAATCCGCGATCGCAGTCTGCCATTTTTCCTGTTGTTCCGGAGTTACTTGAGCATCTTGGAAGCTCTCCTCAGAAAAGTTGACGGATTGTAATGTCTTAATCCATTGAGCCTCACGCTGTTCTCTTTCAGCACGGGTAGATTCAGCTACCTCTTTGGCTTGTTTGTCTGTCTCTTCAGCTTGAATCGCACGTCTTTGCGCGGCGTGATAAGCCTCCTCAACAGTTTTTTGTTGGCGTTCCAGATCTTTCTTCTCTCGATCTAGGGTTTGGCGTAGAGTTTCGTAAGATTTACCATTCGTCAACTGATCTAGCTTGGCTTGTACTTCCTCAAGGTTACGCTGACGCTGCTCAACCTCTTGGCTAGTAGCTTGTACCTCCTCTAATCGTGTGACATAAGTTTTCTGGGCAAACTGTAACCTCTGTTCCCACTTTTCCAGTTCATTCTCTGCCTTGTCTTTTACTGCTAATGCCTCTTGATGTTGAGTGTTACTATCAATCAGCGTTTGATGTTCCTGCTTGAGGGCGGAAATTTCCCAGTTTTCGGTATCTAAAACAGCACTAATTTCACTGTGACATTGAGTTAATTCAGCCTGATGGCTTTCCCAATCCTGGCGATACTCCAACTCTTGCTGCTGGAGTGCTTCTAACTTCGTTTGTTCCTTTGCCAGTGCAGTAGAGGCTTGATGGTATACCTGTTCTGCTGCTGTCGCTGATTCTTGCAATGGGGTAATATCGACTTCAGCCGATTCTGACAGTGGGGGAAGTTGATCAGCTTCGGGGTAAACACCACCACAGACAGAACAAATATCTCCGGGTTGAAGTGAAGCACGCAGGGCAGCAGAATGATTGTGTCGAGTTGCGATCACATTGGCTTTTTCAGCTTCTTTGAGTAAGGCTTTAGCTGCTTGAAAATTAGCCTCAGCTTGTTGGTGCTGCGAGGTAGCCTTTTTCAAATCACTTTCAGCTTTTTGCCGCTCTTTAGCAGCTTTGTCCCATTTCTTACAGACTGCTTGGGTGGTTTTATTGATGGCTTCCCATTGAGTTAACGAGGAGATAACTTGGTTAAGTATCTCTAGGCGAGAGCCTCCTGGAGATGACTTGGCTAATGTTTCTTTAGCCGCAACAAGCTGTGTTTGAGCCGCTTTTTCTTTTTTCTGAGCCGATTGTAATTCTTTCTCCGCTTCCGAACATTTTTGCTCTTTTGACTTAGAAATTTTTGATACCTGTGTCACCTCCTGCTCATACTGTTGACGTTGTTCCTCGTAAGCTTTAGCCGTCGTTAAGTTACGTTTGCGAACTTCTAGCTGTTCTCTTCTTTCTGCTTGCTGAGTTTGGAAACGCTCGTATTTTTGACGCTGAGATTCTAAATCGGCTTGAGTTTGAGTCAGTTTTTCAGCAGCGGCTTTGACAGCATTTTCTGCTTTTACAGCTTGAGTTTTAGCCTCTTGTAGTAATCTCCAATCCGCCTGAAGAGTATTAGCCGCTTGAGCTTCATTTAATTTTTGCTGCAACGACGCAATTTTAGGCGCTTGCTCCTTTAGCTTCGCTAAATCCTCTTGCAATTCAGTTTTACGCTTAATTTGCTCATACAATCTTTCCTGATCATCGAGTAATCTTTGGGCAGTGGTAGCTGTTTCAGCTAATCCAGGAATTTCTGCTTCTAAAGCTTTCAGTTGCGCTTGCTTTTCCTGGATCTCAGCTTCTGTTGGCGCTTTAATTTCAGCTAATAATCGTTCTCTTGTTTCGCTTTCAGTTTTAAAGCCTTTAACACGATCACTCGCTTCTTTTCGCATCCGCTCGAATATCTCAAATCCAGCTAACTGACGCAGAAGTTCTCGACGCTTGGTGGCGTTTCCTTTGAGAAACTCGTCAAACTGTCCTTGTGGCAGAACAATAACGCGAGTGAAGGTGTCGAAGTCCATACTTAAAATGTCTTCTATCTTCAGATCGCAGCGTTCCCATGTCCCATTTTGCCCTTTATCCAACAGAAGTTTTGTAAGGGGAGTACTGGGACGATACCGCCACGTTCTGGTTACTTTATATTCGGTTTGTTTGACAAAAAACTGAAACTCTACTTTTAACTCACTGGCTCCTTGACTCACCAGTTCACCGATATTGGATTTTCGAGCAACTTTTCCGTACAACGCATAAGTAATGGCATCCAGTAATGATGACTTCCCAGCTCCAGTTAATCCTGTAATTGAAAATAAATCAAGGGTAGAAAAGTCGAGAGTTTGACGAGTACGGAAGCTGGTAAATCCTTCTAGTGTAAGTTTAATGGGTCGCATCGCTTAATTCCTGATATAACGTTTCAAATTCTTTTAAAACCGAATCATCGGGCGTTGTTCCTTGGCGATCGCGCCAGTAGTTGCGGAACTCTTCAACCGCGTCAAACTGATTAGCGCTTTGGGACTGATGCCGCTTTTGTGCTTTAGCTTCTGGGTAGCGTGGTTCTATAATCAAGGCTTGAGGACAAACTTTTCGCACACTGTCTGCTAAACCAATTTTGGGGGTATTAAGTTCAATAATTACTTTCAAAAAACCTGGATGTTCTCGATTCGCTTCCAACGTTTCATCTAGGTTAGTTTCATCACATCGGATAACCTTTAACGGTTTTTGGCAGGAAATTTGCTTAAACTCAACTTTAGCGGGTCTTCCGGGTTCAACGGTCACTAAATTAAAGCCCTTTTCTTCTCCAGCTTCCCCAAAATCTACTTGAATCAACGAACCAGAATAATAGGTAGGAGCCGAGTTGGAAATCTGTTGAGGTTTGTGAATATGTCCCAAGGCAATATATTGAGCTTCTGATGGTAGAGTTTGCCCAGCCAGACTGTAGGTATCTCGTGTGTAATAGTCCACTTCCGAATACGCCCTGATCGCACCATCAAGGGTCAGGTGTGCCATCACGATATTGACGCTATCCTCTCTAAAAATGCTAGCCAAATTTTTAAGTAAATACTTGACTCTATCTTTATAATGTTGGCGTTGTTTTAAGTCATCTTTGTCCCACAAATCTTCAGATTTCAGCAATCTGCGTTCTGAGGCAAAAGGCATCGCAGCTACAGACAATTTACCGCTAGATGTATCGAGCTGAATAACTCCCCCTTGATTGGCTTTTCGGGGTCTACCTAAGGCATGAACACCCACATGAGAAAGGAGTCTGGATACGCCATCAATGCGAAAAGCTGAGTCATGATTTCCAGCAATAACAACCGCTGGAATTTTAGCATCTCGTAGTTGGCAAAAGAAGTTATAAGCAACCTTTTCTGCATCAGCCGTGGGACTAGGTACGTCGAAGATATCACCAGCGACTAAGACAGCATCAACGTCTAGAGTTTTGGCTGATTCCAGTAATTCGTTGAGTGCTGCCTCAATTTCTGGGGTGCGATCAACACCTTTAAGTCGTCGTCCTAAATGCCAGTCAGAGGTATGAATTAGACGCATTATTTGCTCAGTTGCTCTCTTGGCAAGTCTCCCCGAATCAAATGACCCATTTCGTTGTGAATTCCCCACAGGCGGCGAATTAATGCCTCAGCCGTAGCCGCAGCATTACGCCCCAACCAGCTATTATCAGGATTTTCTACCAGTTTGTCTTCTAGAAACTCCAGTAAATCTCTGAAGGTTTCAATCTCTTGTTTATCGAGAGCGCCAAAAGGTTCAACGTCCAAACGTACACCCAATTGACGGTTCGCTTTTTTATCGGCTCGGTCATTATCTTCGGCTAACCGTGCCAGTTTTTCCTGAACACCCGCCACTAAAAAGCCCAAATTACCGCGTTCTAAGTCTTCTCCAGCAAAGAGAAAACTAAACAATCGATCGCGACACAGTTCTCGGATACTCCACAGGTATACTGAGATATTATCGGAACGCTGGTCTAAATGGGGATCGACATCGTGAGAACCTTTCCTGGGAGCGGCACAGAAGCGGACATCGTTGAACGGCTCGACGGGGACTCCCAATGTCTGATAGTTGGCGTAATCTTCAGCTCGGAGTTTGCGATTAGACTTATCCAGGAAAAATAAATCCTCACCCTTAACATTGAAAATCAGGGCTTTCGTATTGGCTCGTTGAGCGCCAAGCGCCGCCGAGTTAAAAATGGAGTGCAGCAAAAACAACGCATAAGATGTTTTGGTTGCGACGCCTGATACTCCAGAAATATTAATGTGAGCGCCCTTCTCGCCATTGATAAATTCAAAGTTCAAGTAAGCCGGAAAACTGTTACGCATCATGCCTGCTGGAATGCGTTTTTCCATGCCATCAAAGTGTAAGGCACGCTTCAAATTTTCATCCACAGCTAGATCGACAGGATCTCCAGGCTGAGGTGGTAAGTAGTCCTCCGGTTCAATCCGGGTTACTTGGACATGAGCCGCGTAGGATATGTTTGCTGGTAAACTGCCACTTTTAACCAAGAATGTGTCAGTATCAAATTGCGCTCCTTCATACATGGTGCGGACGTAATCCACCACACCATAAAAGCGAACCACTCCTGCACCATCAGGACGAGACGTTTGCACTTCCACCACATCATCTAATCGCAAAACATGACCCGGTGAAACGGCAACCCAAAACTCCAAAGGAGTGGCTTCCAGGGTGCCGAGAACAAAACCAATAGTTGTCGTCATGACATTACTCCTAAAGAGGCAAAGAAACCTCGCAGACGCCGTTCAATCACAGCTCTATCACCCATCCGTCGTCCCAACTCTCGCTCCAAGGCACCAACGGGAGTCAGATTTTGTGGGGCGCGGGGATCGCGGCAAGGATGGGAGGCATACTGGGGAATTAGGTCGGTACTCTGGTCAGCGATTTCTACTGCCTGGTCTAAGGGAACCGCTTCGCTATACAACTCTAAGCGGACAAGTCCTTGTAGCTCATGATAACCCAAGCGCTTCAGGCAGATATCGGAGCTGCCAGAGCGTAGGTACCAACTCCAGCGTCGTCTTAAGTCACTTTTGTCTCGAATCGCGAAAATTGGAGTTCTCTCTCCGGGTGCCAACGTCCAAAGGAGAGCCGCACAGTCTCCGGATAGGTAGGTTTTACGCATCGTTTTGACGTAACCTAGTGTGGTATCCGGTTGACCATACCAGCGCAAATGCCCATCCCGAATAATTAAGGTTTCCGGTTGCTTTGCCAACAATTCCGCCGCCAGTCGATCCTCGGCTTTGAGCATGACATTCTGGATCAGAGACTTGCGAACTTGAGGCGTATTTTCATCACTAGGCGGAATGGGTTCGTAGACTAATTCAGCTTGGCTACCCAGAGGGCAAGGAATGCGAGTCAGTTCAGCTTGTTGGTTGCCACCAAAACCAACAATCCTGCGAATTGTCAAGTTTGAATAGGTGGCTGTACCTGTGGCTCGATACACGTCTACAGCACCAACTGCGATCGTGCCAAAGGCTCCGTAATAAATGCTGTCTCTCTCTCCACCCACAACAGCCGCATCGATACGGCGACGCCCATCAATAAAGATGAGCCGATTGGGGAGTGCAGGCGGTTGTCGAGGTTTAAATGCTGTCCAGTCTTTTGTTTCGACGGTGGGATCAACTTCGCTTTCCGAGATAGAAAGTTCTTGATTCAGCTCAATCGGGGGTTCGTAGTCAGTCCCCCAAGGTTCAAGACGAAAGTTATTATCTCGCCAGAAATTAGTTGTATTAGTTGTAACAGTAGTTGTAACAGTAATTTTTGCCTCCTTTGAGAGAAAGTTAGAAGGTTTATTTTTTTAACATACGGTATAGTCATCGGTTGTACATCCGTGAAAACACGGATTAACGTAATTGAACAAGAATCCTATTCCTGGTTCAGCTAGTTGTTCGATCAGCTTGGTGATAACGCAAAGCCATTGATTTACCTGACTTAGGGTTATAAATTTTACTAATGTGTGTGTCGATTAGCTTGATTTGAGGAAAACCCAGCTTCTCAGGCTAATAAGATTGGTTTCCTTTGTCAACCCAACCGACAAGCATTACACCGTGGTGCTTTAGCTAGATTTATCAGATTTTCTTATCACTTTCACTTCGGAAGCGCCAGTGATATGGGAGAGAAAAAGCTAAAGTGTGGCATGATTCTAAGTGTAGAGTTTCTTGTGGGGGTGCGCCATCGAGAAAGTGTCAAACCGCATATAGCGGTTTCCAAGCCGATGGGGTACAACCAACTGTAGGGTCGCAAGGCTTGCGCCCTTGGCAATATACCTCACTTGGAACTTGCTCTTCCTTTCCTGAACCGTCGTTGAGACAGATAGGACACTCCGCTTTCTTCAGTTGAACTTGTCAGTAGGGGACACAGACACAATTGACAACTCTAAAGAATACCCCAACTCATGATGTATTTGTTTTTCTAGAAATTTTTGCCATTGAAGGCGGTATTCAATCCTACGTCAAAAATATATTACAAGCGTATATATCCATTCAGGCTCAATCTGAAGCGGAGATAGAGACTGAGGTATTTTTACTCCGGGATAGCCCAGATTGCGACAATCCGTTTGATGTTCCCTGTCTACAATTCCATTACCTGAAAACCAAACCCCCAATGTTAGGGCGTCTCAGGCTAGCCGCAGCGCTGGGGCTTCGTTTGTGGCAAAAACGCCCCAAGCATGTATTCTGTGGTCATATTAACTTAGCCCCTCTGATGCAGTTTCTTTGTCAGCCATTGGGTATTCCCTACACCGTTTTGACGTATGGTAAGGAAGTTTGGCAGCCATTACCTGATTCCCAACGTCAGGCGTTAGCTGGGGCGGCTCAAATCTGGACAATTAGTCGCTACAGTCGCGATCGCGCTTGTGCGGCGAATGACTTAAATCCCTCTCAGATAAAGATTTTACCCTGTATGGTGGATGGTGATGCCTTTACTCCGGGTGACAAGTCTCCAGGGTTAATTCAGCGATATGATTTGGCAGGGGCTAAAGTATTAATGACTGTAGCACGTCTGTGGTCAGGGGATATTTACAAGGGAGTGGATGTGACGATTCGCGCCCTCCCCAAAATCGCGGCGGTTTTCCCAGAGGTGAACTATTTAGTCATTGGGCGCGGTGATGACCAGCCTAGATTAGCACAACTAACTCAAGAACTCGGTGTTCGCGATCGCGTCGTTTTTGCTGGGTTTGTTCCCACCACTGACTTAGTGGAACATTACCGCGTGGCTGATGCTTATATCATGCCCTCTCAAGAAGGCTTTGGTATTGTTTATCTAGAAGCCATGGCATGTGGTAAACCTGTATTAGCTGGGGACGCCGATGGATCGGCTGATCCCTTACAGGATGGGCGCTTAGGCTGGCGAGTCCCCCACCGTGATCCGGACGCCGTAGCAGCAGCCTGTATTGAAATCCTTAAAGGAGAGGATCAGCGCTGTGATGGGAAGTGGTTGCGAGAACAATGTCTGGCTCAATTTAGCCGAGATGCTTTTCAGGAACAGTTTAAACAACTTTTGTACAATTTACCAACGATAAAAGGGTAGTATAGCACTACGAGGATACGTTAGGACATTCCCCTGTTGCCTGTTGCCTGTTGCCTTTTCACCCAATTTTATTGTCCTAACCTCAATGCGTAGTGCTATATATCCAAGCCAGATCCCCGACTTCTCTAAGAAGTCGGGGATCTAGAGTACCTCACTTACTACCAAAAGCGCTGTCTTATTCAGTTCAACCGCCACACCCTAAAAAGACGGCGGGGAAGCCCGTTTCTTGAATGAAAGACAAGCTACCCCACCGCCGTCTTATAGTATGGGTCATGAAAGATACCAAGCGTTTTGATAACTGAACCAAAGTCTAGAATGGAAAAGTTGCACTAAACCCGAACAACCCACTGCCTAATTCGGAAAAATTTGTCGCCGCATCTACCTCCTTAATGTTCTAACTCTTCTTTAAACAACACATCGAGGAAAATTGCAGAACCTGTAAGGTAGGCAATCAAAATCAAGAATGTCAGCATAACCATCACCTCCACTATTTCATACGTCCACTTGGCTAGAGGTTATGCACATTAGTTGCAATTCTTTACAATCTTGGTCAACGCCCGGTTGAGCGATCGCAAGTCTGTGTGCCAATCGCTACTACCCTGCGCTGAACCTGGGACTGTTTCGCACCTGAACTCGAATACCCCTAGTCGCGGACTACCGCTCTATTTACATTTTTTCACTTTTGCGATCGCATGGGCAATAGAAATACCTGAAAAAAATCCCCCATTTTACCGTAAATCCGATAAAATAGGAAATTCAAATTCATTATTCATCATTCATAACCATCCCTCATCACCTTTTGATAAGCCTTAACCTGCCAATCAATCCCCGTAATCGCCGTACCTACCACCACAGCATCAGCGCCTAACTGGAGGGCTTGTTGTGCCATCTGGGGCGAAGCAATCCCCCCTTCACCGATGGTTGGCACGTCTAACTGTTCGACAATTTGGGACAAAAGTTCAAATCCCGGTGGTTGAAGATGTTGGGTTGAGGCGGTGTAACCATATAGGGTTGTTCCTACAACATCAGCCCCAGCGTTCACGGCGGCGGTTGCGCTTTCAATCGTATCGATATCCGCCATAACTGGCTTACCCAATTCCGCGTGAATTCGGGGAATTAAGTCAGAGAGGGTTTCCCCGCCGGGGCGTTGTCGTAACGTAGCATCAATAGCAATAATATCAGCCCCGGCTGACGCGATCGCACGGGCATGATTAAACTGAGGAGTAATGTAAACCTCAGAACCCGGTATTTGCTGTTTCCATAACCCAATAATCGGCGTTGTCGGACATTGCTTCCGCACCGCTTGAACATGGGCAGGGGTATCAATTCGCACACCAACCGCGCCCTGATTCACAGAGGCTTGCGCCATCGCCGCAATCACCAATGGATCATGGAGTGGTGAGTCAACAGGGGCTTGACAAGAGACAATCAAACCGTGACGTAACACTGAAATTAAGTTCTGAGAATTGGCTGTCATATTCAATTTGGGTAATTCTCCCTGTTTGGGTTGGGACAAGGCAGAAGGCTTCAGCACGAGGGCAGAAGGGGTAGAAGGCAAAAGTACCCAAGGGATAAAGGGAGTGAAAAAAAGCGATATCATAGCAATCCCCAGTGCTGATGAATTAGGCGAATTCCAGTGGCTATAGATGAATATCCATCGTAGCGCAAGATAGTTAATACTAAACTACGAATAATAGAAAAATTATGCACAACAGCAATTTCACGCCCTTGTTTGTTGTTAAATTGGCGGATGCTTCGCTTTTTGTTGCACGGGGGAACCGGAAATTACAGCAGTTTTCAAGTTAGTAGACTACAGACGATCATTGCGCTGAAAAGCAAACCGATACAATTTTGTATTCCATAAACGTGAAAAGCGCTGTAATCAAAGTCCCCCTTTTGAAGGGGGATTTAGGGGGATCTAAACCTTGAGGGTTAGTGATACAAAGTCTTAAGTTTACACGCGATATCTCGCTTGCATCTTACTTTTTTATCACAGTAGCCGACTTTTGCTTGCGTTGCAACTGGGCAACGACACCGAAAGCACCAATCGCAAATAATCCCACAATAGAAGTTGATTCGGGAACTGAAGTTTCATCAGTCAGATCAACTCGCAGGATCTCCCCTTGTCCACCAACAAAGCCCTGATTCGAGACATAAATAAAATTATCAGAACCTACGGCTAGGGCAGTGGGAAAACGTAATTCCTGATCCAGTAGAGTTGTCCGAGTTCCATCAGGGGCAATCTGGATTAAAGCACCTGTTGGATCTCCAGACAATATGGAATTAGCGGCGTATTCGAGAACCAATAAATTCCCCTCTGGATCAAAATCCAGATCAATAATATTCGTGAAGCCCTCAGCATACACCTCTGGCTGATTCTCTGAATTGAGGCGAAAAACCCTCGCCCCTCCTTCGGGATAGGGGAAACCTGTCAGTTCGCCCATATAAAAGGCATCGTCTGGACCAACGGCAATCGATGTGGGAACCGATTCCATGGGAATCATAGCACCACTGAAGGGATTAGTCACAAAGCGATCGCTAAAGACAGATTCTGTGGCAATTTCTTCATCATCCAAGCCTACACTTAAGAGGGCATTCGCACCTGCATCAACTACGTAAGCTGTGCTATCTTCAATTAGCAGAGAATAAGGGTTGGTATCAATTCCCCCAGTTGCCGGATCTCCATCATCGGGATTATTGACAGCTTCATACGCCGCCAAATCCGCGATCGCAGTCCAAGACGGTTCTCCATTCAGGTCATTAATCGCCAGTAACTGAGCAAAGTCAGACGTCGGGAGTTGATCACGATTCCCTGGATTACTACCCAACCCTACTAAAACATAAGCCTGTCCCGTCCCATCAAAGGCAATATCATGGGAACCTGTGGCTTCCGTGCCATCCTGTGGTGATGCGATCGAGGGTAAACCCGTCACAATCGGTTCTGTGACTCCATCCTGAATGCGGAGTAACCTACCTGTTGCTCCATAACACAGGTCAACATCAGGGCGACTTGGCGAGGGAATACAGGCACCTGAACCCCCTTTACCAGCTTCTGTCGCATAGAGAGCGCCATCAGAACCAATCGTTAAACCTCTGGGACTATTTAAACCACTGGCTAATACGTCAACGTTAAAGCTGGCTGCTTGTGCTGTTTCTGAGACACCAAACGCCATTAATGCAGTTCCCGCCGCCGCGATCGTCAGTTTCTTGAACATGATTAATTTTTGAATTTGAACGGTATCATGTTACCGCTGATTCTTAACTGTTCTGGCGATAGGCTAGAAAGGTTTATAAAGCTTTACTTTTTGAAAAATAAAATAGACTAAATCAGTCATTGTTAATAGTTCATTAAAACATTTATGTCTATGGGTAGATGACGTTTATAAAAGTCAACTATAATTTATTATGTTGGGATTGACATTGGATCATATTCAAAGAAAGAGGGTAAAATTCATCAAACCCCTTACACTGCTAGCAGGGAAAATGTACTGCAGCTTTTCCAACTTCCAGACGTTCCGGTGGAACGTCTCTACAACATTCCCTGCTCCCTACTCCCGCCGCCAAACTGATTCAGCAATCCCTAAATAGTGGCGTGACCACCGAATTTTAGGAATTAACCTTACGCCGCGAAACTGTAGGGGCGCAAAGACTTGCGCCCGATTCAATGGTAAAATCTCTACCACCATGTTAGCTGTGCCACGCCAGTAGAGGGACATAAACTTCAAGGTGGAGAAAGCCCTATTTGGTATAATTAATCCCATCCTACACCACGCGATTGGTTCTAATACATTCTCGATACCAATCAAAGCTGGCTTTCGGAATCCGGTTTTGAGTGCGATAATCGATATAAATCAATCCAAATCGACGATCATAACCATAAGACCATTCAAAGTTATCCATCAAACTCCAAAGGAAATATCCATTTAGAGGATATCCTTCAGAAATAGCCCGATGAGCCGATCGCAAATGCTGACGCAGGTAAAAAATGCGGTCAATATCGATCACTTCCCCCTGACTATTTAACTCATCCACAACAGCACAACCGTTTTCAGTAATCACAATGGGTAAATCGGGACGCCCTACTGTTTCACTAATATGGCGAATGCCCCAATAAATACAATCGGGTAAAATATGCAACCATGGCATATTTAGTTTCGGATAATGTTCTGGAAAGTTGAGAACCTCATATCCGCATTCATTATCAACAGCGCGAACATAGTCACCGAAGTAAACATTAAACCCCAGAATATCTAAAGGTTGATGAATGGTTTCTAAGTCTCCATCCTGAATATCGGGCGCATTCTCGCCTAACTGTTCCAACAACGCCGGACTATACTTTCCAGTTAAGGCGGGAAAAATAATCCCACCATTTTTTCCAACAGTATGAAATGCTTTTTTAGCCGCCTCTATATGATCAGGAGATTCATTAATCGGTACGGTTACTGCAAAATTATCCACTAAACTCACTGAACAGGGAACAGGAGATGCGGCGCGAATGGCTTGACACCCTAAACCATGGGCTAAAAGGGCGTGGTGAGAAGTTTGCCACACCTGCTTGAGTGAACTCACCCGCGTTCCCGGTGCATGAGGCGGATCAGAATTAACCCCATAACCCCAGTGAGTAAAGCAGGGTATTTCATTCAGCGTCATCCAATGGGTAATGCGATCGCCTAATCGACTGACAACGGTGGTAACATAATCAGCATAGTCGATTGCCATTTGCCGACTTTGCCAGGAACCGTAAGCCTCTTCTAACGCTTGGGGGGAGTCCCAGTGAAACAAAGTCGCGTGGGGCGTAATTCCCTTATCCCGCAGGCAATCCACCAAACGCTTATAAAAGTCAATCCCTTGTTCATTCACCGTACCACGACCATCGGGAATAATTCGTGACCAGGCGATACTAAACCGATAGTGTTGAATACCCAGTTGTGCCATTAAGTCTATATCGTGTTCGTAGCGATGATAATGGTCACAAGCCACAGCACCTGTATCACCGTTCAGGGTACGTCTAGGGGTAGCGCTAAATGTATCCCAGACACTGGGTTTGCGCCCACCTTCGTTTACTGCACCTTCGATTTGATAGGAAGCGGTAGCACTTCCCCAGCAGAACTCCTCTGGAAATTGGTAACTGGTCATAATGATTAAAGATTTGACCCCAATCCCATGATTGCAGATAAAAAGAAGATTACGCAGTAGTGGCATAAAGACGCAGTTCCGCTATACCATCCTTCACCGCTTGAATGATGTAATCAACTGCTCCAAATTATTGCATATAAGTTGCATTAAGTGTGAAACGATAAATGAACTTGGCAAGCATACCATGACAGCTTGGTCACGACTAGCCATAAAAAATTTTTGCAACTTATTTTTAATAATTTTAGAATAATTACAACTATTCGCCACCGATGTCAAGTGGGAAGAGTTCCGGCGGTGTAGAGGTCTTCTCTCGGCAATAGTCGCCAAAAGCTCTCTTATCCGTGGTTTTTCCTGGGTGGGCGATCGCTGAACATCCTAGCTGACTCTCCCGCACCAAAAAATATTTCGCTCAACTCCTTGACAAAGAAACCGATTTAGCGATATTTTTATTGAAAATAATTATCAACTTGTTCTCCCACAGTATCCTGGAAAGCTGGCTGAGCTTTTTAAATTAAAGTTGCAAGAGAGGCTATGCCCATTATTCCAGGCAGGCGGAATCGTCGCTTGACCCCTACTCGGTTTTTTCCTAGCGGCAGTCGCCCTGATTGTAGAGCGATTGTTTTTTTGGGTTTCATGTCAATACTAGACGGTCGATTTACACATCTGTTGGATTAAATCCATCTCATCATGCTAACTCCTGAAGTTTTACAAACTCGACTCGCTCGTTTTTCTCCTTACCTCAATGAGTTTTTGCAAAACCGCTTACAGCTAACATCACCCTCAGAATCCATTGAGGTTATATCTGCCAGGGAATATTTAGCACCAGAGCGCCTCCAAACGAGCCTTGAAATCTTTGCAAAAGTGCATCGTATTCCTGATTTACCTGTAGCCACTTCTTTATGGAACAAGAATTACAATAATGCACTCATTCCAGCCATACTACCTGCTATGACACTGTTGGGCATCGGCTTAGATGCCTCCCTAGAGAACGTCAGCCTAATTCTCAAGGATGAAACACCAAAGGCGATTGTGCTGAACCGATTGGATAGAACAGTAGTCTATCCTCCCCGCTTCGAGGAAACTACAGCATCAAATCTCCCAACAGTTACGGAACTCTCTCAACTCCATGCTTTTGTCTTTACATCTCTGCTTGAGCATTTGCGTTTCTTAAACAAACAAGTGAATGCTCTGACTAAGCTCCCCCGTTCAGTCATGTGGGGGAATACGGGCAACATCTGTGACTATTTGTATGAAGAGTTGAGCAACTGCCCAGGAACTTTTACTGCCACTCAGGAAGATAGAGCTATAATTTTTGAGCAATTCGACAGTCCTGCTGGAATCGGACGCAATCCGCTGTATCAAACAGTCGTCTGCGAATCCATTGAAGAGCCAAATTTCTCAGAACCTGTTACCATTCGTCGAGTTTGCTGCTTACTCTTTAGAATGCCTGAAGGTGAAGGCTACTGCGGTAACTGTCCCCTGATGAGTCGAGAGGAGCGTCTGGCTCGCCTCAAGCATTAACGTATTACAATACCCCTAAGATTTTAATGAGTTTTATGAGAAGTCAATTTGGGTATGGTGCAAAATCTCAGATAAAACGTATCTATCAACAGATAGTCTTATTTGGGTTTATGGCGGTTTTGGTTGTGGCTTGTAATCATTCTTCGGTCTCTGAAACTTCAACCTCAACGAATTGCCGTAGGGTTGATCATCTGGCTGGAGAAACCTGCATTCCGCTGAATCCTCAACGTCCGGTTGTACTGGGTGTTCCGACAATGGCAAATGCCATTTTCCTTGGAGTTAAGCCAGTAGGGACAATCCTCTACTTTGATCAAAAGGCTCCTCCTCCCTATTTAGAAGGGAAATTAGAAGGAATTCAAATTGTGGGAACAGGCAATCAACCCAATTTAGAAAAAATATTGATCCTAGAGCCTGACTTAATCATAGCCATGAATGATTCAGAATTATCCTATGATCAAATGTCTCAAATTGCGCCAACAGTTGTAGATAATTGGTACGGTTATTCGGATTGGAAAGAGCATTTCAACTTTGTCGCTGAAGTGTTAGGAAAAACTGAGGAATCTAAGCAAGTTTGGGCGCATTACGAACAACGCATTCAGGAACTTAGGCAAGCCTTGGGTGATAATTATCAAGACATCGATGTATCAGTTGTAAGAGTGTGTTGCAACAACCTAGCTAGCGACGTGAAAAATTCCTTTAGTGGCATCATTCTCAATGATGTTGGACTACGTCGTCCTCCATCCCAAGATTCAGCACCAGGTGGTCTAGTTATTTTTTCAGAAGAATTGATCGCTGAAAAATTAGATGGAGACATCATTTTTGCCATTGTCGATGACGATGATGATTCTGAAAAAGCCTTTGAGCAACTAAAAAATGATCCGCTCTGGAACAAACTCGAAGCGGTGCAGGAGGGTAAGGTTTATCCTGTCAATCTTGCTACGTGGCGTGGAGGCAATCCTCTCGCAGCGGATGCTGTGATTGATGATTTATTCAAGTATTTGGTAGCGGGGCAGGAGTCATGAAGCTGTAGTCAAAGGGGAACTTCAGCTTAAATATTCCGAACATCTGGGATAATGCAATTCCCCTTTAAGCTGAGCAAATACCCTCCCTATCGCCGTTCCCCTATACTATCCTTCACGGCTTGAATGATGTAATCGATATCCTCATCAGTATGAGCAGTGGATAAGTAACCACTCAATTGAAATAATATATCAATTAGCTACCCCCCTTAGCTTGACTGGATCGCCCGATGTAAAGCGATCGCTAATTTCGGGTTAATTAAGCTGAATACCCGGAGTATAGGTCAAGACCTCTAGCTGGGTTCGGGATAATTTTCCAATTCTCCTATTGCCAAAACCCCATAGAGACATCTATAATTTAAATCTTATAATTGAGATTAAATCTCAATTAATAGCCCCACTGATTTGACAAGGCTTTTTCAGGTCAGAGGACAGGGGGCATCACAATTTCGGTCATTATTCAGTGTGAGGGTGTCAAGTGTGAAAAAAGGGCAATTGCTTCAAGTTCTATACTTAACAGGTGCAATTTCAGCGATCGCGGCGGGGTCAGTCAGGGCAGAGATGACCCGAGTCTCAACCGATGCATCAACGTCCCAAACGCCACGCCTGTCAGAGATTGAGTTTCCCTTAACCCGTGCCGAGTGGTTGAGTCAAGATTTTCCTCCCACTCAGGTAGAGTCAGACTCAGTTGTACAAGTAACAGGGATACAAATTAACCCAACAACGGATGGCATTGAGGTGGTGCTGGAAACAGCAGAGGGCGAAGTGGTGACACCGAGTACAGAGGTGGTGGGAAATGCTCTAATTGTAGAGATTCCCAATGCGGTGCTGGCACTGCCAGATGGGGAAGCGTTTGAGCAGTTTAACCCAGCCCCAGGAATTGGGCTAGTGAGGGTGACAAGCTTACCAGGAGAGCAGGTGCAGGTATCGATTACAGGTACAGAGGCACCGCCTACCGCAGACGTGAGGACAGAGGCAGGAAATTTGGTGCTGAGTGTGGTACCGGGGATGATGCCAGAGGAAGCGGAGGAAGTTGAGGAAATTGAACTGATTGTTACTGCCACTCGTACCGCAGAAGAAGAAGAGGATATTCCGCGATCTGTGACGGTGATTGACCGTGAGGAGCTTGAAGAGCAAAGCAACTTAACTACTAATCTCCAAGACATTCTCGGACAAACTGTTCCAGGCTTGGGGCCACCGACTCAGAGCTTCAGAAATGCTCTTCAAACATTGCGGGGACGCGGCATTCAAATCTTAGTAGACGGCGTACCCATTAGTACGAATCAAAATACAGCATTTAATCAAGAATTCAGAAGTATTGCCCCCAGTGCTATTGAACGGGTTGAAGTGGTACGCGGTCCCTCCGCAGTTTTTGGGGAAGGCGCAACCGGCGGCATTATTAACATCATCACGCGCCGACCCGGAGACGAACTTAGGACGACGGTAGAAACTCGCGTCACCTCTCGGGGGGATTTGGCAGCAGAGAGCTTTGGGACGTATGTTGAGTATGGTTTTTCCGGTCCATTAGGCGGTCCTGTTGACGGTTTGTTTAATCTCTCATGGGAAACGTTTGGCTACTCTTTTGATGCCGAAGGCGATCGCATTCCCAACTTTGAGAATGCCCAAGAGAATGGACGCACAATCAATGTTCTCGGCAGACTTGGCTTTGATATCTCAGACGATCAACGTCTACAAATCAGCGTCAACCATTTCAGCGATACGCAAGAGGTCGAGTTTACTTCCGATCCAAGTCTGAATGACTTCCCGCCGGCTACTCGCAAAGCCGAGGCATTAAGGATTGAAGAACCTGAGTTCATCGGGATAGACGGCGATCCCAGGAGAGTCAATACAGTTGTTAATTTGAACTACACTCACGACAATTTACTGGGGTCACAAGTTGCTCTACAGGGGTTCTATCGAGAAAATTTTGGTGTGATTGGACTCCCCTTTGATAACAGAGACTTTGGTGGCGATCCCCCTTTTGTTGCGTTTAATCAACAAGATTCCGAGCGCTGGGGCGGACGACTACAAATTGATACGCCCTTTTCAGAGGCAGCGAGTTTATTATGGGGAGCCGACTACAGTCAGGAAAATCTGTCTCAACCTCAGCAATTCTTTGATGTTGATGAATTTGATCGAAGCGGCGGACGAGTTTTTCGAGTTATTGCAGAAAATTTCACCACGCCTCCCTATGAAGTTGAAAACTTGGGGTTGTTTGCTCAGCTCTCGTGGGACATTAGCGATCGCCTTTTGCTGAGTGGTGGAGCCCGGTACGAAAACATTAGCGCTAGCGTTGATGACTATACTGTTTTTGGGATTGGGTTTGAACCCGACCGAGACATTGAAGGGGGAAGCGTTAACGCCGATGACGTTGTCTTTAATGTGGGTGCCGTCTACCAAGTCACTGATGAATTGAGTCTATTTGCCAGCTTTGCTCAAGGATTTGGCGTGCCCGACTTAGGGCGCATTTTCCGCAGTCCACCAAGCGGATTCAGATCCGTAGATGAAGATCTAATCTTTACCCAGCCTCAAAAAATTGACAATTACGAGCTGGGCATTCGGGGAAATTGGCAGGACGTGCAGTTTTCTCTGGCTGGTTTTTACAACTACTCCGACTCCGGGGTTAGTTTCAACGTGGTTGAAATAGGTGATGGATTTACTGAAGTTAGGGTGGCTCGCGCGCCACGGCGCATCTATGGGGTTGAAGCAACCGTTGATTGGCAACCGAATCCAACCTGGCAACTGGGCGGTTTAATCAGTTGGAATGAAGGGGAAGACAAGCAAGATGATGATGGCGACTTTGTGGCGCTGAGTACGCGAGACATTCAGCCGATTAAAATCTCCGTCTATGTGGAAAACGAAACCCTACCGGGATGGCGCAATCGATTGCAAGCATTATATGTGGGCGATCGCGATCGCGGTTTTGATGCCGACCGCGATCCTCAGCCGATTGAGGGCTACTTTGTCGTCGATTACATCAGCAGTATTCAACTAGGCACAGGAGAAATACAAATCGGCATTCAAAACTTGTTTGACAATCAATATTTTCCATTGAGATCGCAAATACCAGGAGGCTTTTCCAATGTACAAAATCGGGCTGCACCGGGCAGAACCTTGAGTCTTGGCTATCGCGTTACTTGGTAAGTGACGCACCGGAATTTTATCTGGGGGGTGCGTTGGGCTAAAACCGCAACACACCCTACAGCTAAATGATCCATAAATACTGTTAAACATAACGTTTGTCATGGAACCTTTCTTTTGCTCTCATGAATCGCGTCAAGCCGGTGAAGAACCGATTGGTATGGCAGGAGATGAACACCTCTATGTGCTGATAGAATGTCCTCCACCTTGGGCTGCGATGGCACTAACGTCTCAGTCAATTCCTGCCAATTTACGACAATTAAAAGAGGAAATAGAACAGGCGGAATTGTCTGTGAGGTTTTTGTTAATTCACAGTCATCGTCTCAAGCAAGAGAACTACACAAGG
The DNA here is from genome assembly GCF_040220235.1 of Coleofasciculus sp. B1-GNL1-01. Taxonomy (NCBI): domain Bacteria; kingdom Bacillati; phylum Cyanobacteriota; class Cyanophyceae; order Coleofasciculales; family Coleofasciculaceae; genus Coleofasciculus; species Coleofasciculus sp. B1-GNL1-01. The sequence continues at coordinate 3,090 of NZ_JAVJTO010000044.1, read as the reverse complement.
GTGCTAATTTTTCGGAAACCTGAAGGATTAGCGACAACTTATGAACGACAAGAATTGCAAGTCTCCGATCTCCAAGAAGTGGCTCCAGCGGTGAAAGACTGCTTAGTCAATTGGGAACGTCGTAGTAAAAACACTCAACCCCAAACTCGCGATATTTTGGTCTGTACCCACGGTACTCATGACAAATGCTGTGCTAAATATGGCAAGCCTTTCTACTACCAGGCTTTAGCAACGGTTGAGCAACTATCTCTTGATCAGGTGCGGATTTGGGAATGCAGTCATTTTGGTGGTCATCGTTTTGCGCCGACGATTATCGATTTTCCCGAAAGCCGATACTACGCTAGGCTCGACGCTACTTCATTGACTTCAGTCTTGACTAAGACGGGCGATATTAATTGTTTCAAGGATATTTATCGCGGCTGGAGTTTGTTGCCGTATTTGGCACAGGTTTTAGAGCGAGAACTCATATTTCGATATGGATGGGAATGGTTTGATTACAGCGTTAATTGTCAGATTATTGAGCAAAACGAAGAAGAAACTTTTAGCCGGATCGAGTTGATTTTTAAAACACCTGATGGTGTGCTGAAAGGATATCGAGCTGATGTTGTTGAAGATGAGAATAAATGTCTTTATTTGATTGGAGATTGTGAAGGAAATCAAGCTGAGAAAACCCCTCAATTTCAGGTTCAAAATTTGATAGAAATTGAACCGTTGAGCGTTGGAGTATGAAGATGATACAACGGCTCCATCGGTTTATTAAGCTTTTGCTTCTTGTAACGCTAACTTTCTGGTTAATTTCGGCTTGCCACAGCAAGACTTCTCAAAATCTGGTGTCTCAAAGTGAAAAGGCGTCAACATCTGAATGCAGAATCATTCAGCATGATGCAGGTGAAACCGAAATCTGCGGCATACCCAAAAAGGTTGCCGTTCTCGGACCTCATATGCTTGATGTCTTGTTATCTTTGGGAATACAACCTGCTGGATATGCAGAGTGGTACACAGAAGGGATTGGAAATCCGGTATCAGAGATACCTGTCTTGGGGGAGCGTGTTACTAGCAATCCAATTAACTTGGGACTTCGCAATACTCCTTCCCTAGAAGCGATCGTACAGTTGAAGCCCGACTTAATTTTGGGAGAAGATGGACAAGACTACGGGACGCTTTCAAAAATTTCGCCAACTCTATTGTTTAGTGGCCAAGAAGATGACTGGAAACGCAGTATTCCTAAAATTGCCCAAGTTTTTGATCGAGAAGAGCAGGCACAAACTGTTATCGAATCACATAATCAAAAGTTAGCTAAACTTCGCACAGAATTAGCACCTGTCACAGAGACTTATCCACGAGTTTTACTATTTTCAACTTCTCAATTATCTGGTTCTATTTACGTGAGAACTGGCGATAGTATCAGCGGGTTACTCTTTCAAGAGCTAGGGTTTGAGCTGGTATTGCCCAAAAATCAGAAGGCTGAGTTTAGCGACATTCCCATTTCTTTGGAGGTTTTGCCACAACTTGAGGCAGATATCATCATTGTCATCGTGTCAAATCATCGCCGCAACGATGCGATGGAGCAAGTTAAACAGGTTTGGCAGCAAAATCCTCTCACCCAATCTATGCAAGCCAGTAAAGAAGGTCGGGTGTACTTTGTTGAATATTACACCTGGGGGAGTAATATGCGTGGACCAATCGCAGCAGATATCATCCTAGATGAAACTCGTCAGCTTTTGCTTCCTTTAGTTGGTCAATAAAATGAGTCTTTGGCAGCACAAATTACCAGGAAATTTTACACCGCTAGCGAGCTGAAGGGGTGACAAGCAGCTCAAAAGCTTGGTAGACAAAGCATTTTTCCTCTCAAGCTTAAAAAAGATGAGAGCTTATTGACAGGTTTATTGATAATAAAAAATGAAATGAGAATGATAATCACCTGATTCTCTGAGTATCTTGGTTGTCTTTTTCGGACAAAAACAAATTTGCGTATATTTTCCGCAAATTTACTTGGATTAAATCTAAGTGAATCATCAAATTAGGGAGCATCCAAATTTGGCACGTTTGCTCTTTGAATAGGGCTGAAACCCAAGCAAAAAGCGTTACATTAGGTAATGCTTTGTCCCCAACGGGATACTCCCTCAAATTATCTGTAAGGCGTTAGAATTATTTGAATTCATCATTGTCCCCAGGAAAGCCAGCTCAGTTTCCACCCAACCCAAAAAGTTAATGATTTTCAATTAAGTACATGGCTTTTAATCCTTGTTGAAAGTAATGGATTTTAGAGCGATTAAGGTGCATAAGTTTCTCAACCATTACTCGACAAAAATCCCATCCAATAGTCCAAGTCAATCCATAAAGACCAATCCAGAAATTGCTATGTCGTCTCTGGCTTCTTGCTACCTCTTTGAGACGAAAAATATATTTTTGTTGTCTTTGACAACGAGTTTTGTTACCTTTTAAAAAAGCTATAGTATAAGCCATGGCAATTAACAAGACTAAACGATTTAAACGTTCTATACATGCCTTAGTCCCTTCTAAATTATAGCCACCTGTCTGACAATCTTTGAACAAGGATTCTATGCCAATTCGAGATTGATAAACCTGAATCAATTCATCAATACTACTTAAATTGGTTAGAATAAACCAGCCCTTTTTTTCCTTTACCTCGATACTTTCGTTTCCAATAAGCGGCTAAATTAAAACGACCAAACCCCTTTTTCTTTGTATAATTAACTCCCGAATGAAATAACTTCATCCCTGGAGTTAAACCCAACTCACTTAGCTGTTGATGTTAATATATATTTAATTATCGGAAACCAAATTAATGGTAGACTAAGATTGGGAAGAACTAAAAACCTTTGCAGATGTTTCCTCCTACTTTGATAAAGGATGGGTACAGGAAAGAGCGCGGCTAATCTCTCAATCTTGACTTGTTTATGTACTTGAAGCAGCCACAGTAAAATTTCTAGGGTGAGAAGTTGAGACTCACTTAGATAATTCTTAAGGCAACTGTGATAGAATTTGGGTAGCATTATTGATTGAGCGGTTGATTGGAATAAACATAGACCGCTCTTTTTTACCACAAAACCAACCCATTTCTTGTTA
>NZ_JAVJTO010000043.1:0-20994 GCF_040220235.1 Coleofasciculus sp. B1-GNL1-01 | reverse complement strand
TTAGGTTGAGGAGCATGATTATTCAGAGGCTTGAAGGTGCAACACACTGTTGTGTGCGGCTGGGGGGAATAAATGGGATTAAATCCTTGTCTGGCAAGGTTTTTGTGATTTGCGATCGCGCTTCTTGTGAGAAATGCGGGTAATCCACCTAACAGTTAATTTGGCAGTTAATTTGGCAATGCTCCCCCAGCTTCCCCAGCTCCCCCAGCTTCCCCAGCTCCCCCAGCTCCCCCCCACCACAACACTTATTCAGTAGCCCCTAGATTAAGTCTTCGCCGCCGCATCTTGTGATTTTTGCGGGGGCTTAGTCACACCCATGCGAATTTCTGAAGACAGAGACGCCATGCTAAAGCCGCCAAATCGCTTCAAAATGCTCGTCCGTAGCCGTAAGTTAGGACTAGCAAACCACAAACGCTCCTCAGAATACATGGTTTCGTAGTCGGTAATTAAGGTCAACGCCTGATCATCTCCCATAATATAGCGACCCGCTACCGGGGCTTTCTCCGCATAGCCCATTTCCCGCAATAGCTTCCCTTCATTGGGCTTATCAGGATCAGCAACGGGCACCAGCACCGTTGAGCCTTGATGCTTTTCTTCATCCCAGTCCATTGTGCCATCCCACGTCACTCTGGCACCGCAGATAGCTGAATCTGGATCAACCTCATACTGTTGGCATAGCTGAACCACTTCTGGCGCATCAGCCGCGATCATTTCAATCGTAATATCAGATTTACCATTTTCAGCTTGCTTAAATGCCAGATGGTGACTGGTACGCTGCGAAAACCATCGACCAGCACTCTGCTCAAAAAATTCTTTTATATCCATGAAGTCAGACGTTTCACGTTAACAAAGCTTTAATTGATTTTATCGTTCTCCTGGCTTGTTTATGGTTCATTGTTGATTGCTCATGACTTCCAGTAAAGCCATGGGCAGAGGTTTAGGCTGGCTTTGTCGCCTCCTGCAAGCGATTCAGGGAGATAGATGCTGCTTGGGCAACTTGGGGATGGCTGTCTTTGGCTAAGAATTTTAATGCCGACTGGCTTTTGTCCGTGGGTAGGTTCCCCAGGGCTTCGGCTAATCGTTGGCGCACTAACCAATCGGGGGATTGAGCAAAGCGCAGGATATCATCCACAGCGTCTATAGCTTTAATTTCACCCAATGCGGAGATAGCTGCCTGTTGCACCACGATTTCTTCACTATCCAGTGCTTTAGTGAGAACTTGACGGGCGCGGGGATCTTTTATATTGCCCAATGCGACAGCCGCGCTGAACCGGACTAACCATTGTGTATCTTCATAGAATGTCCGGACTAATGATTCAAAGGCTCTGGCATCTTCTAGATATCCTAAGGCTCCGGCGGCATCAGCGCGAATGCCATAATCGGGGTCAGTTTCGAGTAGTTTCACCAAAATGGGGTAGCATTCGTCTGTCTGCTTCACCCCCAAGGCAAAGACTGCCATCGATCGCACTTGTAAACTGGGATCGTCTAAAACCTTCTTGATTAAAGGCACAGCCTCCTCTGCTGGCACGTTACGGAGGTGGGCTAACGCCACCATGCGATCGCGGGAGTTGGCACTATCGAGCTGATCTGAAATTTGCGCTAAGTTAGGATAATCCATCCGCTTCCCCTTATCGTTAAGAAATGTTACATACATTATAGAAAATTGCACCAGGAAGCGCACTTATCCAGGATGAGCAAGAGGAGGCGATTGAAATCGCTGCTACACAAACTAAGTCCGCCTGCGCGGACTTGGTTATAACAGGGGTAGCGTTCCCCGGATTTGGTATGATGCCAGAAGCGTTGAAAGTGAGGGAACCTGGTACGTGTGTAGGGGCGGGTTTCATCACTATCTTTTCGGTTGCACCCAGATGTAACTAAACCCGCCCCGCCTTTCGTGGGTGAATTATTTCCGTCAAGCTGCACTCGTCAATCAAAAATGTAAGAGGAGCGGCTGGCTTTCCTTGTCCCAAAGAAATGTAGCTATAATAACCCACTGAAACTCGACTATTATTGAGACAGAGATGGAATGTTAACGGTTAGCTTAGACTCTTCAGCAAGAACCTTTTTGATAAACAGGTGTCTTGGTTCAGTTTTTGCGTAAGCTCGCTTTACTAAAGCTGCTTCGTCTTTATCTGCATCCAGAACCTGTCCATCTTCAAAGATTACATACATCCCCCCATACTGAGTCAACAACTCTTGTCTTTTCTCTTCAAAAAGCTGACTCTGATGCTCCATGTATTCAACAACCTCCGGATCGGGGTACACAGCAGGTTTCTCTTGCTGATCTATAGAGTCTATATCTGCACCAGTTTTATTAACAATATTTAACGCTTCTTGTAAATCAGCGATCAGTTGTTTAGCTAGCGTTGGACTAACAATCAAACGAGCTATAGGTTGACAATCAACCACAATTTCTTCTTCGGAAGCTTTGCTTAAATCTCTGACATTAATAGGGTCAATAAATCCAAAATCAATAACTATATCATCATCCATAGGATTAACTGTAGCCACATCAGCATAATGGGGATGGCAACTCTGATGAGACTTAAATTGCACTTTCACTCTGGACATACACTTTTTCCCCAATAACAGAAACTAACTAAAATTTGGTCAATTACAGCCTAGCATCAGAAATGCCCCCATGCGATCGCGAGAATTAGTAAGTACCTGGACATAAATTCTGGACACTGTACTAATAAATCGTAACACGCCTCAAATCCTTACTGCCCGTGAGTTTCCTAATCTCAACCGTTAACTTGAATGCAAGTCCGACTACTTACTTCTACCTGATTAGCCTTCTCAGCTTTTACCCCTCAACGGAGTAACAACACCGGACAAGGAGACAACCGCACCACTTGTTCAGCGACAGACCCCATCAAAACCCGCTTGACACCTGTGTGTCCGTGGGTAGGCATGACAATTAGTTCAATTCCTTTTTCTTTGGCATAGTCCACAATTTCATGACTAGGAGTCCCAATTGAAACCTGATGCTGTACTTCTGCATACCCCAGTTCACTCAGCTTGTTTTTCAGCACAGATTTAGCGTTGTTTTGCCGAGATTCTGAGGTAACTGTTTTCCATATTGTACCGGGATCGACGGCACTCAGAGGCAGTAGAACGTGAATGACATGTAAATGAGATATATCCTCGACAAATTCTAAAGCCGGAGCCAGTGCAGTAAAAGATATATCTGAGAAATCAGTTGGTACAAGCACATTGTTCTTTTTTAACCAGCTCATAATTATTAAGGGTTGATTGTTAATTCTTCATTTCCGTATAGCTTGCTGGGATGGAAGCGAGTTTTCTCTTAATTCAGGGCGGGTTGAGTGACATCTGGCTACCAAGAAACGATAATAATGAAACCCGCCCCGACAACCTGCAAAACTCAAAGATGCATTAGTGTCAAGCTTGGTGGGAATCCCCCAGAGTGGCTAGCTTTTCCGCATAAGTTGGCATTTGCCCAGAACGTAGCCGCTCCATATAATTGCTGATGTCTCCTGCCACCTCATTGGAGAGAAAATAAGCACCAATTAAGTTGGGAAGTGCCATCATCAGCAGGGTTAAATCGCTAAAATCAATTACCGCACCGGGAGTGACAACAGCACCAATAAACACGCAGGCGACAAAAATTACCTTATAGATGATAATGGTGCGTTGACCAAAAAGATATTGCCAAGAAATCTCGCCGTAATAACTCCAGGAAATAATTGTAGAGAAGGCAAACAAGAAAATCGCGATCGTGAGAACAATCGGGAACCAGGTACTAACTGTAGCAAAGGCATTCAGTGTCATCTGCGAACCATCGATCGCTTCACCCGTATCTTGATAGACACCTGTTAGGACAATCATGATTCCAGTCATGTTGCAGATGATGATCGTATCAATAAACGGTTCCAAGAGGGCGACAATCCCTTCCCGCACTGGTTCATCAGTCCGAGCCGCCGAGTGCGCGATCGCAGCTGAACCGATCCCCGCTTCATTGGAAAAAGCACTGCGCCGCACCCCTTGCACAATAACGCCAATAATACCGCCTTCAATCGCTTGAGGAACAAACGCTTGACTAATAATTGTCCCAACTGCGCTAGGAACTTGAGGTAAATTAACTACAACAATCCACAGACACCCCAAGATATAAATCACCGCCATTGCGGGCACCAGCAACCCCGTCGTCGAAGCAATTCGCTCAATCCCACCAATAATCACAATTGCGGTTAATACTGCTAAAACCAAACCGATGATCCATTCCTTTTGCTCCATCCCCGGAAATGTACCCACAAACGCGATGGCGGCTTGGTTAGACTGGAACATATTCGCGCCACCCATCGAACCAAAAATCGCCAGCACGGAAAAAATAATGGCTAATCCCTTTCCCAGAGGAGCCAACCCCATGTTCGTTAACCCGCGCGAGAGCATATAAGCTGGTCCTCCCGCGACTGTGCGATCAGGGCGTTCGATGCGGTATTTTAGTCCTAGCGTACATTCCACCAACTTCGTTGTCATCCCCAGAAAAGCCGCCAGTGTCAGCCAGAACATCGCCCCTGGACCACCAACTTGAATGGCTACAGCCACGCCAGCAATGTTGCCTAATCCCACCGTTCCCGACAACGCCGTCGCCAACGCCTGAAAGTGGGAGACTTGTCCCTCTTCCTCTGGGTCATCATACCTACCCCGTACCACATCAATTGCATGTTTAAAGGCACGGAGATTGATAAAGCCGAGGCGAAGCGTAAAGAAAATACCTGCTACAATCAACCACACCACAATCAGTGGAAAACCACCGATGTCGTAGAAGAGAATTTCAACGAGGAAAGCGACGATTGCCGAGAATACACTATCGATCGAATTCAGGAAACCGCTAGAGGTTTCGGTATCTTGAGCCAGAACTCGAACCGGAAAAAATAGCAGCAACAGGGTGGCTAGCAGGAATGCCGCTCGCTGTCCCCCTCTTTGACGTTTAAGCTGCACTGGGGAAATTGGCTGTTTTCTAGGATATATCATCTGTGAATGTAATTGCCAACGTGATATCGATTAGGTTATCCGACCCCACCGAATTTAGAGGAAGATTATATCACTAGACTGGGATTGAGGATTGATCGGGAGCATATAGTAAGGAAGAGAGCGATCGCTTACCTTTACTCCAGTTCCCCCCTTTCAAAGGGCAGGGGGCTTCTCGTGGATTAAGCTAAAATGAGCCTATGTCTCAATCAATGCCTGTGCCTAACGCCTCTCCCTCTGCCGATTCAACAACGGCAGGAAAACCACTATTTATTCTGGTTGACGGTCATTCTCTCGCGTTTCGTTCCTATTACGCCTTCGCTAAAGGACGAGATGGGGGACTACGAACCAAGAGTGGAATACCCACCAGTGTGTGTTTTGGCTTTCTCAAGTCCTTATTAGAGGTGATCAGTTCCCAGCAACCTCAGGCGATGGCGGTGGCGTTTGACCTGGAATTGCCAACATTTCGTCACGAAGCGGATGATACCTATAAAGCCGATAGACCGGAGACACCGGAAGATTTTATCCCAGATTTGCAGAATCTCAAAGCATTGCTGACGGCGTTGAATTTACCCGTATTGGCGGTTCCGGGCTATGAGGCTGATGATGTTTTAGCAACCTTGGCACATCGGGCGACTGATGAAGGGTATCAGGTAAAAATTTTAACTGGCGATCGCGACCTGTTTCAACTCATCGATCCGCAAAAGTCAATTACGGTTCTCTATCTCAGCCATAAGGCATTAAAAAGCGGCAGTTCCACTGGACTGGAAGAATATAGCACCCAAGGGGTAAAAAATAAACTGGGTATTACACCAGAACAGGTAGTGGATTACAAAGCCCTTTGTGGCGATAAATCCGATAATATTCCCGGAGTGAGGGGAATTGGCGAAAAAACGGCGGTTAAGTTACTGAATGATTTTGGTTCCCTAGAAGGCATTTATGCATCCCTCGATCAGATTAAAGGTGCGGTAAAAACGAAACTGGAAACCGGAAAGCAAGACGCTGAACATTCTAAGTATTTAGCGCAATTGGCTTTTGATGCACCTGTGGATGTGGAATTAAAGGCGGGAAAGTTAGAGGGGTTTGATACCTCTGTACTTAAGCCTTTCTTACAAAAACTAGAATTCGAGTTTTTCTTAAAGAAAATTGACGAAATTCACCAGCGTTTTGGTGGAAACGTGGCGGAAGATGCAGGGACAGAATCAGAACCCTCGGTTGAAGACAGTAGTCCTGATCTGTCTTTCTGGACAGCCGATGAAACAGAAGACTATCAGAAACAAGCGGCAGCCAGTTGTCCAATTCAACCTAGAATTATTGATACAAAAGATAAATTAGACCAACTGGTCGATATTCTGGAAAACTGCACGAACATAAAAACTCCAGTGGCTTGGGATACAGAAACCAGTGATGTGAAGCCACGGAACGCCGAATTGGTGGGTATTGGTTGCTGTTGGGGACTTGAAGCAACAGATGTTGCTTATATCCCGATCGCCCATAACCAGGGTCAGAATTTAGACAAACAGACCGTTCTAGAAGCACTGCGTCCTATTTTAGAGCGCGATCGCTATCCCAAAGTGCTACAGAATGTAAAGTTTGACCGCCTAATCTTCCAGAGTCAAGGGATTAAACTAGCAGGAGTAGTGATGGATACCATGCTAGCCAGTTATGTTCTCAATCCCGACAATAGTCATAATCTTAATAGTTTAACCGAACGCTACTTCCCCCAAATTCAGCTAAAAAGCTACAAAGATTTAAAGATTCCCAAAGGAAAAACCATTGCTGCATTGAGTAGCAAAACGGTGGCAGAATACTGCGGGATGCAAGTCTATGCCACGTTTCAACTGGTTCCTAAACTCAGGGAAGAACTGAAAGCAATTCCGGCGCTAGAGAAGCTGTTGATTGAGGTTGAGCAACCGCTAGAACCGGTGTTAGCCCAGATGGAATATCAGGGAATTCGTATTGATACGGCTTACCTCAAAGAACTCTCGGAATCTCTCGAAAAGGAACTCGCCGATATTGAACAGAACGCTTACAAGCAAGCCGGAGAAGAATTTAATTTAGGATCTCCCAAACAGTTAAGTGAATTACTATTTGAGAAACTGAATCTCGACCGCCGCAAGTCGCGCAAAATGAAAACAGGCTACTCAACGGATCATGCCACATTGGAAAAGCTACAAGGGGATCATCCGGTTATTGATACCATTCTCAAACACCGCACCCTCTCTAAATTAAAATCCACTTATGTTGATGCTTTGCCGAAACTGGTTCATAAAGATACCCAACGCATACATACTGATTTTAATCAAACAATAACCAGCACAGGACGTCTATCCTCATCGAATCCTAATTTACAGAATATTCCGATTCGGACGGCGTTTAGTCGCCAAATTCGCCAAGCATTTTTACCTGAATCAGGTTGGTTATTAGTATCCGCAGACTATTCCCAAATTGAGTTACGGATTTTGGCACATCTGAGTCAAGAACCCTTACTGGTGGAAACCTACCGGAATAATCAGGATGTTCACGCAGTAACTGCTAAATTATTGTTTGAAAAAGAAACCGTAACGCCAGACGAACGACGATTGGGAAAAACAATTAACTTTGGCGTGATCTACGGTATGGGACCCCAGCGATTTGCCAGAGAAGCCGGAGTATCGGCGGCGGAAGGAAAGGAATTTATTGACCGATTAAAGCAACGCTATGCCAAAGTTTTCGGGTATTTGGAGCAGAAGAAACGGGACGCGATCGCCAAGGGTTATGTGGAGACGATTTTAGGACGTCGCCGTTACTTTGAATTTAATAGTAACCGATTGCGCGATGCTAAAGGTAAAAATCCGAAAGAGATTAATCTGGATGAATTTAAGGGAATCGGTCAATATGACGCGGGGTTACTCCGAGCGGCTGCTAATGCTCCGATTCAAGGTTCTAGTGCGGATATTATCAAAATTGCCATGGTCAAAATGCATCAGGTGTTACAGAATTACCAGGCGCGATTATTGTTGCAAGTCCATGATGAATTAGTCTTTGAAGTTCCGCCGCATGAATGGGAGGAATTGCAAGCAAAAATACCAGAGACAATGGAGTCAGCCGTTGAGTTAGCTGTCCCGTTAGTCGTGGATGTGAGTGAGGGTAAAAATTGGATGGAAGCGAAATAACACTGATTTCACGGATTTCGAGTCCACATTCCGCCCTCAAAGTGTCATACCCCAATAATTTTGAGATCAAATAGGCAAATTATTTCTTCCTCAATCACTAATCACAACTGTGATAAACGTAAACTTTGGTGTCAAAAGAAGTATTTGGGTTGAGATGAACTCCTAAATAGTCAAACTGTTGCTTCTCAAACAGGTTGAGCAACAGTTGCGTTCCCTTACATACCTCCGGGGAACATCCCGCCTGCTGCATCAACGTCTCGACGATATCGGGAGTCACTCCTTGAATATCCAGTTTAATTCCAGGACAAAATTGTCCACCCGAAAATGCCAACGACAAAAAGAGAGGTTGATTTCTCAGCCTAGTCTGGAAAGGGACAAGGGGTTGCCAACAGTTTTCGGTTAAACCAGCCAGGTAACTGGCATTTTTAGCTCTATCCCAAACCTCTAAATCTTGGGGTTGACTAAAATAAACTTTCTCCAGACTTTCACCTTGAGGACGTTCAGCCGTTGCTAAGAAATGAACCGTTTGCTTTTGCAGTTCTTTCGCACAAGCATAAACGTAGGCAAGTCCTTCAGTATCAACACCCGTATCCCGTAACCAAGCGCCAACAACCTCTAATGAAATACGCTGACGAAAATAGTAGGAAAACTCGAAAAGTTCTGCTGAATTTATCTCGACTTTAAAGAAAAGATTTTGGTACTCTAAGAATTTAGCTCGAACTAAGAAACGTCGCAGTCTTGACTCATCAATGCCGTGGTTTTCCAGATAACGAGCGATGCGAAAGGCGAAATCTTTGCCACTTCCACGGGTCATTAAGCCGACTGTCGTAGCGGTGCTGTCTAGAGATAGTTCCTGGTAAGCATTGAGTTCGCTGGCAAAGGCTTCCACGTAGGGGGTGACGCGGTTCCAGGGTAAATCGATCGCGCCCAGTAGAAGTCCAAGACGGGCAGCACCTTGGAAGAGGGGGTTATAATCCAAGCTCATATCAAGTTCAGTAGTATCGTTCTTGTATAGGGGAAAGGGGGCAAAAGGTTACAAGAGTAGAAGGGTAATGAGTATACTTTACTAAATTGGAGTTAAAGTTAGATTTCAGTATCCTTTAAAACTTTTTGGGTTACGTGACTGAAAAACTACTGAATTATGCCCCAAATTTTAATGGTTTTATCCCAACTGCCACTGATAATCGTTTTCCCATCCGGAGTAATCGCGACACCTCTAATCCAACTTGTAATCAAACTTGAATGTCCAGTCAGAGTCTGAAGGGGTTGTCTGGCTTTCAAATTCCATAACTTGATCGTCTTTTCTTCTTCATCATGACTGCTAACCAGAGGTTGTCCCCCAGGAGGAATAGCCATTGATTCAAGTTGATGGGCATTTTTTTTAATCGTATAAATTTGCTCCCCTTGGCACAAATCCCATAGTTTGATGCCGTCTATAGCACCACTAATTAACCTTTGATTCTCAGCGGTGAGTGCCAAAGCTATTACATCAAAACCATGTCCCACCAACGTCTGAAGCTGATTCTTGGCTTCCCAATCCCAAATATGAATAGTTTGACCAACACCAGCAATCAGGAGTGAACGGTTTAACCTTGAAATCAACGGAGTAATCACAACGCTATGAACGGGGGCTGATGCTGGAATCGTCTGCATCAGTTTTCCGGTTGACAAATTCCACAGTTTCAGCGTTTTGTCATTAGCACCACTCACCAATGTTTGTCCATCTGGACTTACGGCAACCGCTAGCACTCTATCGGAATGACCTTTAAGTGTGTGCAGGAGTGCGCCTGTTTGCCAATTCCACAAATTAATTCTGTGATCGGCACTCCCACTAACCAGAATTTGCCCATCTGGACTAAATGTTAGGCATTCAATCCAATCCGAATGTCCTGTAGTTTTTCTGCGGGTATTTTCTGCCGGAATAATGTCAACAATCTCGTCGTTTGAGGTAATAATCGCGGTTAGTCCTGAGTGCGATCGCCCCGCCAGGATCACTCGTTCATTCCCCGTGGGCAGATCCCAAACTCTGACGCTATTGTCGTAACTCCCACTGGCAAAGACGTTACCGTGAGGATGCATCGCCAGACAATTCACATAGCTGGAATGTCCGCCGTAGGTATGGAGAAGTTCTCCTGTGGCTAAATTCCACTGTCTCAGGGTTTTATCGTTACTGGCGCTGATTAAGGTTTCGCGATCGCGACTAATCGCCACAGCGTTAACATAATGGCGATGTCCTCTCAGGGTACGGATTAATTCTCCGGTTGGCACATCCCACACCTTAATCGTTGTATCATCACTCCCACTGACAAAGTACCGTCCATCAGCACTAATTGCCAGGGATTTGATCACATTGCTATGTCCCTGACAGGTATAAAGTTCTTGCCCAGTTTTCATCGCCCAGGCTTTGATAGTAAAGTCTCGACCTTCAAACTCACCACTACCACTAATTAGCATCTGCCCATCTGGACTCATTGCCAACGCCTGAATATCTTCAGTATGTCCTTGAAAAGACTTTACTTTTTGTTTTGTCGTCAAATCCCAGACATCAATATATCCCTTGCCATTGCCACAGACCAAACATTTCCCATCTGGGCTAATTGCCAGGGAATAAACACCACGGTCATCTTGCCAAAAGGTATGGACTAGCTCACCCGTGGTTAAATCCCACATTCCCACCTCGCGATCGCAACCACTACTAAAAAGAGTTGTCCCGTCTGGACTAATCACCAAAGAAGAAATTCGATTGGTGTGAAAACGCTCAAGGGTGATTCGTTCCTGTTTCAGTTGTAAGTCCCAGACTTTAATAACATAATCAGGACTATCGTCAGCACTAATTAGAGTTTTCCCATCTGGACTCAGCGCCAGACAAGTGACTCGTGCTTGATGTCCTCTCAGGTAGCTAATATCCTGCTTAGTCAATAAATTCCCAATTTTAATCGTATAATCTTCGCCGCCACTTATAAAACGTTTTTCGTCATGACAGATCACAACCGATTGCCCCGCATATTGTTGCAACGTGTGCAAACATTGGAATGAGTAATTTTCTACCATTTTGTCTAGTATCAGAACCTGAAAACGTCAACTACTCTCTCCCGTCCAATCAACGCCTTCCAAGTTAGCGTTATTGAGATTCGCATTAGTGAGCAACGCCCCAAATAAAACAGCATCTTCAAGATTAGCGCCTTCAAGATTAGCATCTTCCAGGTTAGTATCAGTTAGGTTCGCCGTTTTCAGGTTGGCTCCCTTCAGGTTAGCGCCTTGTAGGTTTGTTTCTACAATAGCGGTATATTCTAGGTTAGCTCCTTCTAAGGTTACACCTTGTAGGTTAGCTTCACTCAGATCCGCTTCTTCTAAATTTAGCCCCCCTAAATTGACACCTGGCAGATTAGCTTGGTAGAGATTTATGCCAAACAAATTAGCGCCGTCTAAATTAGCATTTTCTAGATTAGCGCCATTCAGGGTTGCATTGGTCAAATTTGCATTAGACAAATCTGCACCACGGAGATTCACCTTTTCTAGCCATGCCTCGCTGAAATCAATTCCACTCAAATTTAAACCACTCAGGTCAACATCATTAAGGTAAGCCTCACTCAACGTAGCACCTGTGAGGTTAGCCTCTCGCAGGTTAACTCTCCACAATTTAGCCTGATTCAGGTTAGCTCCACGGAGGTTAGCGCCACTGAGATTGGCATCATTCAATTTCGCCTTACTCAGATTTACCCCACTCAAATCCATGTTGCTCAAATCAGCCCTAGAAAAATCCCCCAAGATGTCTGGATGATTTTCTTGTCGCCACTGATTCCAAGCCACAGCGCCTTGTTTAAGATGTGCCAAATGATTGGGATTGACCATGGGATAATACCTCTTGTTACTCACGTATAGTTGGCTAATCTAAAGTTTATTGCAATTTCCATATCTTGATCGTCTTATCCCATAATGCACAACTTGCTAACCTTTTGCCATCAGGACTGAACACCACGCAATTAACACCATCAGAATGCTCCCCTAACTCAAATAACTGTGTACCTGTCTTTACCTGCCAAAATCGAATCGTTCCATCTTTATGACCACTAGCGATTGTTTGTCCATCTGGGCTAAACGTAGCACAGTGAACTGTCCCTAAAAATCCACAAGGTATGGTACGAATTTCTTGACCACTGGCGAGATGCCACAATTTAATGGTTTCGTCCCAACCGCCACTGGCTAGAGTTTGTCCATCGGGACTAATCGCAACAGAATCAATATCGTTAGTATGACCGATGAGAGTACGAATTTCTTGACCCGTGAGCAAATTCCAAATTTTGATGGTTTTGGCTTTGCCTCCACTGACTAACGTCTGTCCATCGGGACTGATGGTAAGATCATGAACATAGCTAGAGTTATGGCTGAAGGTGCGAATCTCTTGACCCGTTTTGAGATGCCAAATCTTAATGGTCTTATCCATACTGGTACTCACTAAAGTCTGTCCATCGGGACTGAGAGCCAGAGCATTAACTCGTCCTTTATGTCCTCTAATCGTGATAATTTCTTCACCCCTATGCACGTCCCATACTTTTATCGTTTCATCACTACTACCACTCACTAACATTTGACCATTTGAGCTGATAACTAAATCAAAAACCAAGCTTTCGTGGCCCCTAAGAGTACGTAATTCTTCACCACTCTGTAGATGCCAAACTTTGATAGTTTTATCTCGACTGGCACTGAATAATGTTTGTCCATCCGGGCTGATAGCAAGACAGTATAAAAAATCGGAATGACCCCTGAGAGTAGAAATGATTTCACATTTAGTTATTTCTTCCATAACGATTCATCCTTAACTAAGAATTGATGGACAGGCTGATTCAGTCTGCTGAGTTAACCTGACTTTTAAGCATTATCTATACTTAGGTTGTAGAAACTGGCTTGTTTGAGTGAGGATGAAGATACCTTTGCTAAAATTTCATCGGCGGCTTGAATCCTAAAATCTGATGATACCCCTGATGGTTCGGGAGCGAGTCCTTGTAAGCGAGTCAGTAATACTAAAGCTGCCAATCCGGCTGAACGCAGAGAGTAATCCAGTTCAGAAGCGGAAAACCCCTTGAATTCTTGCCCTAAATAATCTTCCAGATCCCGCAAAACCTTGATTGTAATTGCCTCCAATGAGGGCGGAAATCGGATTTGGGGGTCTAGACGAGTGGCTTGAAGCAAATGGTGCAGTCCCTCATTGACTAGCCTTGTACCACGACCAACGGTTAATCGTCCTAAATACGATTGATTAGTCTCATCTTCGGATGCTAAATCTCGTTCAAGTTGAGCAATTGGTTTGATCGCAGCGCAGCATGCTAAACCCAGGTCGAGATGCAGTTCTGCTGTAGGACAGGACACAAGTTGAAGCGCACCAAAATAGAGAACTTCAACAAACCGCTCTTGCTCTAAAAGTTGCCTGATAGCCGTAGGAGACATAATTAGATTTCTTTACCCCTTAGGAAACGATTAGCCAGTGATGTTATTCTCCGACTTTCTCACTAAGTTACAGCAAGTCTTCATAGTTTATCAATTTCTCTTGAATTAATTGATCGACGAGATCCGTTGAAACCTTTGGATTAGGACCTCCGCCAAAATGCGCTCTCCAATGGGCATAGCGATAGGGAGTCATAGGGTGAGGTTCATTCTCTAGGAACAGGTTTATTTTGGCTGGACTCATCCCCTTCTCCTCCGCTAAAAAGCTCCGAAGCATATCCTCAAGTTTTCCTTCATTAAAAGCTTTATCCAGTTCTTTTTTAGCCGCCCTTAAGTAGCGTCCCTCTGCATTCTCATGGAGGATTAGGTCACGCAGGTGCTTGACCTCAAGCTGCGAAAGGTCTTGACCATCAACGACTTTCCCCCAGACTATTACATCGAGTTGATCGGGAGTGAACCTTCCTCGGTAAAGTTCTCCAGTGGTATCATCTACTAGGACGTGTGTGTCTACCATGAAGTGTTCTTTAGCTAAAGCCACATCTTCTTTAGGCAAGCCCGTTAAGTTGGCAATAACATCTATATCATGAGAGGATTCTCGAATTCGAGCATAGGGATCATCAAGGATGAGCAGAAGTTACAGCGTTTGATTGCCCGCTAGTTACTGGATTAAAGGAGTTTTGTCCTTTGTAACTTAAGCCTTGTTTGCGGACTTGCTGATTGACTTGAAAGCTTAAGGTAATCAGTTCTTGGCGCAATCCATTGATGCTATCCAGTTGAAATCTATATTCACCTTGATATTTTTCAGCAATTTCTAGAGCTTCTTTTGCTTTCTGTTCAGGAGACAAATTTTTATTTTTATACTTTCCTCTGTCTTTCTTAAGATCTACCATTGTTTCTGCCATTTCCCCCAGTTTTTTAACCTTATCTTGAAGTTTTTGATCAAGAGGAATTGGAGAACCCTTGAGAAGTCCCTCAAGTTTGGTTAACTGATCAATCGCACGGGCAGCCCGGTCAGTATATTTCCCACTTGTCCATAAAGCATCACCCAAGCCTTCTTCCGGTGTAATGTGTTGGAGTGCATAACTGATTTGTTCGTTGAAGGCATTTAAGTACTCCTCAGGGGTCAGTTTTTGACCTAAAAACATCTGCTGATTACCCACCACATGCTGAGCCGCACCACTGGTATAGTAAATTTCGTTAGCAAAAATTAGTGCCTCACTTTGCTTCTTATTCCACGCAATCGTTAATTCATTGAGCCGTGCTTTCTCTGTCTTATTCAATTGTTTGGTTAGCCTTTTTTCTCTCAGTGGTTCAAGTTCTGCCAAAATACGTTTAACTTCTGCTAGTCGTTTGACATAGAGAATATTACTCGCTTCCATTTCTGCATTTGGGTTCTGGAGCTTAATGGCTTCAACGTTCTCTTCAGGATAAACTTTTCTTTGGGCTGGATCTGAATGATTAGGTTTTTTCGCCTTATTTTGAAAGATAATTTCAGCATCTAGATCATTTCTGGCTTGAGTGTAAACCTGCTCAGCCGCTTTGAAACGAGCGGTTGTTTGGGCTTGAACCTCCGGATCACTGTCCAAACCATTAAGTGTATCTTTTTGAAATCCTTTCCATTCTTCATCCGTCATATTCCGCCGTTGCTGCGTCAAAGCCATGACATCTTGATCGGCAACAAGCTTGGCTTCAGTTTCTAGATCCGCTGGTGCATTTCGCTGGGCTTCAAACGTATATTGTTGATCCAGCTTCGCGGTCATTTGGTCTAATTTATCACTAACTTGCTTTGGTGTGTTGAGCGAACCCGGCTTTTTACCAGCTTCTCTACACAATGATCTTGTTTCTTGTTTCAGGGTGGTAATTTCCTCAACTAACTCTGCTATCTCATCTTCAAGTTGCTCTTTTTTCGTTTGTCGTTCTGTTCGGTTTGTTTCCATATCCGCCGCGCCGCGCCCGGATAATTCTGACTCGTCTAAAGACTTAAGCGATTTTTCGATTTCTTCTAGTTTTGCCTCTTTGTTGATTTTTTTGTTCCAGGCATCCTGTAACTGATTTAATTTGCCGACGATCGCGGCTTCTTTCGTATAAGCGGCATCGGGTAAGAATCCGGGAGTGTAGACATTAGTATCGAAGACAAAGCCGGATTCTCTGCCAAACTTTTCTCTAAATTCTTCATTGAACCGTTCTACCGCTTCAATTGCCTTAATTTTATTCGGACTATAGAACACGATATCATAGTCAGAGGTGAGATCTGTACTGCCTGCAGCAATTTGGCTGATGCGAGACTTATCCTGAAATACAGCTTCTACCTCAATTAAATCTTGCTTGATTTTATTAATTATTGTTTGTACCTCGCTGGTGCGGTAGTCCACAACTTGCTTCATTAAGTTGGGATACTTGAGGTAGTTGGCTTTGACCTGCTTCCAATCGAGCTGAGCATGACTCATCAGTTTTTGGAGTTGTTCCTTAGTGAGAGGTTGCCCAGGCGATTTTCCAGCCAAGTGATTAATTTGTTCCGGCGTCAGATTAAGATTTGCTTCAGTATCTAGCGATTGGATACGTTGCTGTTGAATGGCGACTAACTCTTGCTCTTCTTGAGTAGTCAGTTGCTCTTTCTCAATTTTATTCAGCTCGTTGTATCGCTGGGTTTCTAAGTCATTGAGATCGTCCTTAACCCGTGCTAGCTTTTGCTTAATTTCTAAATCGAGTTGTTGTACCTCAGTGTCACTAAGATCTAGATGGGTCTGCTTGCGCGTCTGAAGCTGTCTAATTTCTGTGAGATCAGCTTCCAATAGATCTAAATCGCCTTGTAATTTAGCATCATAGTTGTCTTTATTGTCAAAGAGCGTCTGATAGCGAACCTCAATCAGTTCGCAGTCCGAGCAAAGGACAACATTCCCATCGTCTAAGGCTTTGAGGGTATGTCCACCTGGCGTTGTTTGTTGAGCGACGACTCCTGGCTCATCTGCTTGTGCACCGGAACGGGTTGGTGTTTCTACATGGTGAGTACTACTGGGACTTTCTATCTCAGGTTGGCTATCGGGTGGCTTAATCTCTCCATCTACGGAATCGCCTGTCGAAGTCGGTGTTGTGCGTTCGGGACTATCTGGCAGGTTCGAGGGGGGAGCATCTGAGTTCGCTGGTGGTGTCTCCGGCGCTCGACTCCGCAACCGAGGACCAAACACTTCGCCAATACTCTTAAACCCAGCGCCAGCCATACCACCACCAACGCCACTCATTAAGGCATTCACGCCAACGGAGGTTCCCATGTTCTTGAAGAAGCCTTCAACACCACCCGCCCAGGTTTCATCCTGAGCCATGCCTTGAATAATGCCTTCACCAATACCGCCAATCGTGGCATCAATGCTACCTTCTAAACCGGCGTTGAGGATGCGGGTACCGGCTTGACCAAAGACTTTTTGGACTCCAGGGGCGACGGATTGAGCCAGGGCTGTCTTGCCCATGCCTTGCATAAACTGGGTTGCCAAATGACCACCCACCATGGTTAAACCCACCTCAACACTGGCAGAAACGGCATCCACTAGAGCCTGAGTGCTGGTTACGTCGTATCCCTCACCCTGAATCGCTTTATTCAAACCCACTTTTAACGCCGCCGCCAGCACCATCGCTTCAGCCGCAACCGCGACCTTCCCACCTAACGCCATAACAAAGGGACCCGCCGCACCAGCGGTGAGAAGGGTAGCAGCAATACCGACAATGGCAACGGCAATGGTAGTTGCCCATTGAGCGACGGTGGCTTTGGCATCCCGATATTCTGCCGTCATCCGTTTAGAGAATTCTTCATCCCGGCGCAGTAACTGCTGTTCTGCTTCGGTGAGTTCCCCATCGGCTAGGGCATTATTATAGGTGGCTTGATACTCTCGCCACGCATCATCGGCATTTTCCCCACTGGAGGAGAGAGCATCCATAATGCCCGTGCTGATTCCGCCCCGTTCTCGTTCCAGGAGTTCCTTCGCCCGGGCTAATCGTTCGGCTTCGGTTTGGGGTTCGCCTCGGATTAAGTCCAGGGCTTGCCAATAGTCGCGGGTATCTAGTTCCCGTTGTAGGATAGCCGCGATCGCAGGTTTTATTTGACCCTGGCTATACCATTGTTGTCCATACTCTCGGCACAGTTCAAAGACTAACTCCTCGTCGGTTCCTGCCATCGCGGTTGCCCATTGCAGGCGCATTAGGGGCGTGAAGTGACCGATCCGCAGGGCGTCGTAGAAGATATCATATTGTTTGGCGGAAATATCTTTGCGAATCTGTTGCAGTAAATTCTGATCGGCTAAAATGTCAGCGGCGACGCCTTCGTTGAGGATGCGGTCAATGGCATCATAGAGTAACCGCTCATCTGTACCTAACCCTTCTACGGCTTGTTTAATCGCGGCGACGGTTGAACCCGCACCCCCACTGAGCAATTCCATGGCGCGAGTGTAGTCCGCTTCAGATAAATCACTTCGCAGTACATCCAGCACCCCTTGGGGATTGCGTTCTCGAATAAACTGTCGTTCCGACTCACTCAGGGAATTGAGGACTTGCCAGATTTGTTTTTCATCGGTACCTAAACCCGCACAAGCGGCTTTGAGTTGTCCCACGGCGGACTGGCTTTGTCCATCACCGGCAATTAAAACCGAATTCCCTGCATCTGCGATCGCGTCTTCGCCTAATGCTTCACCTTGTTGGTTCAAATATGCCTGTTGATACTCTGGGTCATACTTCAGTCGTTGCTGATGCAGGATTTCCTGTGCTTCGACTAAATCGCTTCCCGATAGTTCGGCACCCAGGAATTGATCAATCGTTTCGGGAAGCTGGCTAAACTCTTGGGCGGTGAGTCCAGATAGCGCCGCTTTCAATCCCGCTTCATCGGTTCCCCAACCCGCGATCGCCATTTCAATCCGGTCTACATTCGTTAGCGTACCCCGAAGCGTGCGATCGCAACGAATCCAGTCAGACTCAGATAAATCGGCTTTCAAGTCATTGAGTAACTTGGGTTGAGATAAAATAAACTGCTTCTCTTGGGGAGTAGCACTCTCAATCGCCCGCCAGATCGCCGCTTCATCGGTTCCCCAACCCGCGATCGCTTGTCGCAGTTTTGCCGCGAGTACCCCATTCCCCTCTAAATAGGCATTGACTAAACTTAAATCTTCGCCACTCAACTCATTCCGTAGCCAGGTAACCAACTCTGGATCATTCCACAGTTCATTCAGTTCCGCTTCACTGGCGCGATCTAAGGCATTAAATATCTTATCCTCATCTGTTCCCCAGCCTTTAACCGCTTCTCGAATTTTATCCCGTAGTGTCAGTTTGCCATGACCCAAAAGCTGCAACGCTTTTTGCAAGTCATCACCGGAGAGTTCATCATGCAGCGCTTGTTCAAGTGGCGGATGATACCGTTGATTATAAGCCGCTTCAATTGCCTGAGTCAGTTCGCGGTTCCCCGCCCAGAGAATATCCAGAACTTTCCGTTCATCGGTTCCCCAGCCATCAAATGCATCATGCAAGGCTTGGGCTTTTTCATGGGGGTCAAATCCGGGTGGAAATTGACCCCCGTCTTCCGGTTGACGTTGAACCACAGACTCCTCGGCTGTTGGTTCAGATGTAGAGGGATTCCCTGGCTGAGAATTTAGCCGGTTCAGGGGATTAACCAGAGGTTTGAGCCGCCGTTGGGTAGTATTTCCCAATCCCGTCTGCGACTGATTTGGTGGTGGTGGGGCGTCTGACGTACTAACCGGGATTTCCAGCAGATTGGACTTGAGGTGATCCGCTTTTTCCCGTTGGGCTTGGATATCTACGGGTTCCTGGGGTTGGGGTGAGGCTGGGGGCGGAACGTTAAACCGATTAGGCTGTAACGGATTCGGGACTGGCGTCGAATTAGATTGAGACGATCCTTTTGGTTGGCTGTGCATATACTCAGACATGATCCCCTTCTCCCTCTCTACGGTTTATCTGCACCCCACCGCGAGTGCTTCTGTTCTGGAATTCCTTTATTTTATACCAATTTCACCTAAGCCAGATTGAAGCAGGGGAAGGAGATGTGAGTAGCAAAGGATACGGACTCACGACGAACGGAACGGCGCTAAAGCGCCCACTACAAACGGAGCGATCGCTATCCGAAAGTGCTACAAAATGTAAAGTTTGACCGTTTAATATTCCAGACTCAGGGGATTAAACTAACAGGGGAATTGATCTTGATGAATTTAAGGGAATCGATCAATATGATGCGGGGTTACTCCAAGCCCCAAATTATCCATTTTTCTGTAACCAACTTGATAACTCTTCTACATTGTTGAAATCAAAAATATCATTGCTTAGATGTTCCAACTGGTCAACCGATAAGTTTTGAATTCGCTGATTTATTTCTGGCGGAATCAACCCAAACTGTCGCTCCATAAAACGGAATATCCATCGGATTTGCTCTTGTTGACGACCTTCTTGTAAGGCTTCCTGCTTTGCCTTAACAATCGAACCCCGTTGGTCTTCCAGAAACATTTCTTGCTTACGCAATTTTTCCACTTCTTCTGGACTCAAATTCGCTTGATTGGCGATATTCATCGCTTTATCGAGTTCTGGCAGTTGGCTAAATGTGGGGGGGATTACCTCCAAGCTGGGAGCCTCTTTAATAAAATAAATCCATTTATCCGTTAAACTTTCTAGTTCATCCAGCGTTTTCATAAATTTCGGTAATTCTACAAAAATCAACTCGATTTCTGGATCAGGATAATCAAACAACTCCTGGTTTTCCTTTAAGCTAAACCGGGTCAAATACCGTTGTGTCTGATCAAACATAGGAAAATCGGTAATTGTTAAGGAAATTACGGGTTTCAGGTACGAATATCCTTCACCATATTTGAGCTGATTTCCATAAGTTTTGGTCAGGTTATAAATAACCCGCTTCTCGAAGAAGGCTACGTTGAGGACTTGCATCCCAATTAGGACGGTTGAGCCATTATCCAGTAAGGCTTTGACATCCAGATAGCTGTCTTTGAGATCCACCACCTCCCTAGGATTATAGGGGTCAATGATTTCTAAATCCTGAATCACGGGGTTGGCTTCATAAATTAAGGCATTTAAAAAGCTAATTGGGATATCTTTGCTGTCTTTTGAGCCAAATATTTTTTTGAAAGCAAAGTCAGTCTTGGGGCTAATAAATCTTAGAGTCATGGCTTTTAAATAATTTGATTGTAAAACTAATTTACTTTGATTATACTTGACTTTTAAACTGAGTATAAATTAGCCGTTACAATCGCTTATACTAAAACCCGGATTTCTCACCACAATTGCCCAAAGGCTCATACACCCTGGATTAACCGTAGAATAAGGCTTTCAACACTCTGTCAAAATTCAGTGTCGGTCAAAAATGCTCGAAACCTACTCCAGGTAAAGGTTTCGACGACTCAGA